>WGMG01000002.1:300000-509399 GCA_016125185.1 Armatimonadota bacterium
CGTTTCGCTTGCTGTGCCCCGTGCTCTGTGCTCTGTGCTCTGTGCTCTGTGCTCTGAATCCTCAAGCCTGAAGCCTAATACAACCTTAACCCCCCGATAGCCGCCCCTTAACCATGGTCCCGCAGACTCAAATGAGGTGTTTCATGCGAAATCATAAGGGCTTCACCCTCATCGAACTGCTCGTCGTCATCGCGATCATCGCCATCCTCGCCGCGATCCTCTTTCCCGTCTTCGCCCAAGCCAAAGCTGCCGCCAAGAAGATCGCAAGCCTCAGCAACCAAAAGCAAATCGGCCTCGGTGCCGTGATGTATGCCAACGACTACGACGACTACCTGCCCGAGACCGGGTGGGACGGTCCCTGCTCCTCGCCAACCCCCGGCTCGAACGGCTATTACGCCGTCGGCGACGCCTACTTCAGCGGCGTCTTTTCCTTCCCTATCGCCGAAGCCCCGTACATGAAGAACCGCGACATCCTGAAGTGCCCGGCTGACGATGCCCCCGCCGTTTTCAACAAGCTCGGTTCGATGTGTTACGAACAGCAATTGATCCAAGGCGGCGTCCCCGGCGCCTACCCCGGCATGCGCAATGACGTCAACGCCATGATGAAGGTTCTGCCGATGTCCTACGCCGGTAACTACTTCCTCAGCCAGACCTACGCGGTCTCCATCGCTGGCCCTCGATCTGCCCGCAACTCCGCGAAGATGTTCAACATGAGTTCGATCATCTATCCGGCCAACGTGTTCTTCTCCGCCGACGCCGGTTCGACCATCAACCCCGCGAACGGAAACTACTTCTCCGGTTGGTACATCGCTCCTGGCTACGACGCCGCCGGGCGATGGCTCAAAGGCATGCGTCACCAAGGCGGCCGAAACTTCTCGTACTGTGACGGCCACGCCAAGTACTTCAAGGATGACTCGATCTTGAACGGAGCCGGTGGCAACAAAACCCAAGCCCAGATCATGCTTGCTTACCAAAAGCGTGGCCTGTACACCTATCCCGAAACGACCGATCCAGACTACGTTCGCCCGTCGAACTACTAAGCAATAATAGGCAGAGTCGGGTCGCCCCGGCGAAGCGTGCTCTGCGCCCAATTCTCCCTCGCTGGCCGAGGGAGCGGTGAGCAGGCCATAGGCGAACCAGAGGGAGCAGGAAGCTTCAGCTCAACCAAGATATTTCTCTGGATTGGGTCCACCAGAATGGTGCCTTTGTGGCACCATTCTGGTGGAGAAGTCGGTGAGGTGTCGAAGACAGTGAACCGGATGAGGCGAGCCCTGCGCCCTGCGTTCTGTGCTCTGTGCTCTGTGCTCTCCGCACTCATTACCTGCCCCGCCCCAGCAAAGCATGCCCTGTGCAAAATCGAACCTAATCCCACCCCGCCAAACAGCCGAAATAACTAATGGGGATTTTTGCTTTTCGATGGTTCAGCCACACTTTCAAGAGGACAGCGCATTCTACATGGCGCGGCAGCCGATTTACGATCGGAACATGCAACTCGTCGCCTACGAGCTCCTCTACCGACGTGGAAACGCCGTCACCCCACCCGAATTCTCGTCTGACGACGAAGTCGCCGCTCTCGCAAACGTCCTCATCGAGGTCGGCCTAGATCGCCTCGTTGGCAAAACCCGAGCCTTCGTCAACGTCCCGCAGAGCCTTCTCTCAAGCGAAGCCCTTCGCCTTCTGCCGCCCAAGCGCGTCACCCTCGAAATCCTCGAAAACACGGTCTGGACTGAGGAAGTCGAGGCGCAAATCAAGGATCTCAAGGCCCTCGGCTACCAGGTCGCGCTCGACGACTACGTCTTCGAATCCCGTCACCAGCAGTTTCTCAAGCTCGTCGACCTCGTCAAGGTCGATATGCTCGGCGTACCGCCAGGGCTCGATATTCAATCATCGATCCTTAAGCTCCGCCGCCCGGGTCAACAGTTCCTCGCCGAAAAGGTCGAGACCCA
Source organism: Armatimonadota bacterium (assembly GCA_016125185.1). Lineage (NCBI taxonomy): Bacteria > Bacillati > Armatimonadota > Armatimonadota bacterium. The sequence continues at coordinate 301,947 of WGMG01000002.1, forward strand.
CGCCCAGTTCCAAAAATGCCTCGCGATGGGATTCAACCTCTTCCAGGGCTACTTCTTCGCCAAGCCGAAAACCATTCGCGGTACCGGCGTCCGCACCAACCAGTCGATGTCCATCTCGCTCCTCGCGAAAATTCAGGACCCGAACACGACGATGCATGAGCTCGAAAACCTCATCGTCAGCAACGTCGCCCTCGGCCACAAGGTGCTTCGTCTGGTCAACTGCGTAGCTAACGGCCTCACCAAGCGTGTGGATTCTATCCAACAGGCGCTGATGTTCCTCGGCACCGCCAAAATTCGAACGATGGCCTCGCTCGCCGTCATCACCAGTATCCCCGGCAAGCCGTCCGAGCTGTATCGCCTGGCAATGATCCGCGCCAAATTCTGCGAAGCCGCCGCCCGATATGCCCGGTTCAACGATCCCGAAAAGCATTTCACCGTCGGACTCTTTTCCGTCCTCGATGCGCTCACGGACACGCCGATGAACGATATCCTGGGCGAACTTCCGCTTGCACCCGACGTCATCGACGCTCTGCGCGGTGATGGAGAACCGAACCTCTGCAAGGACTCGCTTCAGTACGTGCTCCAGGTCGAGCATGGCGCGTGGGAGCGAACCAATGTTGCCTTCCGCGACGTCCCCGCAAACGCCTATCCCGAAGCAGTCGAGTGGGCCCGCGAACAAGAACGCTCGTTGGCGTCGTAGGTTCACAGCCTCGGCACTCCGCACTTAGCTCTTTGCACTGCGCATTGAGTACTAAAATGCTACGATAACGATGTGGACTACTGGACCCAGACGCCCGACGAGGTCGCCAAGACCTTGGGGGTTGATCTTGCCCAGGGTCTAACTCCCGACGCCCGCGCCGAGCGTCTCGCCCAGTCCACCGCCAGGGTCAAGCCCGGCCACCCCGCCGTCCGCGCTTTTCTCGCCCAATTCAAAAGCCCCATCCAGCTATTGCTCGTCGCCGCAGCCTGCCTCTCGTTCTCCCTCGGACAGCCTGTCGATGGCACCGTCGTCCTCCTCATCATCCTTGGGAGTGCCGTCATCAGCTTCCAGCACGAATACCACGCCGACCAGGCCGTCAAGAACCTGATGAAGCTAGTCGAGACCAAGGTCAAAATCCTCCAAAACGGTCAGACGGTCGAAATTCCCAGCGCTTCCGTGGTCCCCGGCGACGTCATCCTCGTCGATGCCGGAAGCATCATCCCCGCCGACGGACTTCTCATCGCCTCGACGAACCTCTTCACCGATGAAGCCGCCCTCACCGGCGAGACCTTCCCGGTCGAGAAGGTGACCGGCACCTCCAAACCCGACGACGCTATCTCCGAGCGGAAGAATGTCCTCTTCTCGAGTAGCCACGTCGCCAGCGGAGCCGGACGGTTTCTCGCTGTCCAAGTCGGACCTCAGACCGAAATCGGCCGCATTGCCAAAGGCCTGACCAACCCCCGCCCGGAGCCCGATTTCGAACGCGGCATCCGCCGATTCGGGCTCCTTTTGGTCAACCTCACCATCCTCCTTACCCTCGGAGTCTTTGCCATCAATGCCTTCCTTGGGCGGTCCATCCTCGACTCCTTCCTTTTTGCCCTTGCCCTCGCGGTCGGACTCACACCCCAGCTCCTCCCTGCTATCATCAGCGTCAATCTTTCCCGCGGCGCCGTCGAAATGGCCAAGCGCCAGGTCATCGTCAAGCGCCTCTCCGCCATCGAAAGCATCGGGAGCATGGACGTCCTCTGCTCCGACAAAACCGGCACCCTCACCCTCGGCGAGGTTCGCGTCCACGGTGCCTACGACCTCGATGGCAAAGAGTCTGCCGAGGTCCTGCGCCTCGCCCAAATCAACGCCCTGCTTCAGTCCGGCTATCGAAACCCAATCGATGGGGCCCTCGCTGCTTCCGCCCCCGATGGTCTCACCAAAAACACGCCCGTCCTCGCCGAAATCCCCTACGATTTCGTTCGCAAGCGCCTCAGTGTCCTCGTTCAAGACGGCGAACCCATCCTCATCTCCAAGGGTGCGCTCGATCCGATCCGCGCCGTCTGCACTCAAGCCCAAAGCCACTCCGACGACGGAGTCCAAGCTCTATTCCAATCCTTCAGCCGCCAGGGCTATCGCGTTCTTGGCGTCGCTACCAAACCGCTTCCCGCGGGCACCACGACCGTCACCACCCAAGACGAGGCTGGTCTCACCCTCGCGGGAATGATCGTCCTGGAAGACCCTCTTCGTCCCGAAATCGCCGATACCGTCGCCCACATTTCCTCCCTTGGCGGTCGAGCTCAAAGTGATCACCGGCGACAATCATCTCGTCGCCCAAACCCTTGGCGAACGCCTCGGCTTCGCCGACCCCACGCCGCTCACTGGCAAAGAAATTCAAACTCTCAGTGACGCCGCCCTGGTTCGCCAAGCCGCCGACCACCAGGTCTTCGCCGAGATCGAGCCGAACCAGAAAGCTCGCCTCATCGCCGCCCTAAAGCATGGTGGAAAGGTCGTCGGCTACATCGGCGATGGCATCAACGACGGCAGCGCGCTCCACACCGCCGACGCCGGAATCTCGGTCGCTAACGCCGTCGATGTCGCCAAGGAAGCCGCCGATTTCGTCATGCTAAAGCCTGGCCTCGATGTCATCGTCAACGCCATCATCGAGGGCCGCCGTACCTTTGCCAACACTATGAAGTACATCTTCATGGCTACCAGCGCCAACTTCGGCAACATGTTCAGCCTCGCCGGCGCGTCGCTCCTCGTCCCGTTCCTGCCCCTCCTCCCCAAGCAGGTTCTGATGATGAACCTCTTAACCGACATCCCCGAAATGTTCATCGCCAGCGACACCGTCGACGAGGAACAACTCCAAAAGCCGCAACGCTGGAATCTCGCCTTCCTGCGTACCTTCATGATCGTCTTCGGCATCCTTAGCTCCGCCTTCGACTTCGCCACATTCGGAGCCCTGCTCGCCCTCAAAGCCCCCGAAAGCATCTTCCGCACCGGCTGGTTCATCGAGTCGATCGTCTCCGCCGCCCTCATCGTCCTCGTCATTCGCTCACGCCGCTCGATCTTCAAGACCCGCCCCGGTCAGCCGCTCCTCATCGCCACCGTCGCCATCATCGGCGTCGTGCTCCTGCTTCCCCTTTCGCCCCTCGCTTCCCCGCTCGGCCTCCACGCCCTGACGCCAAAGATCTGCGCCCTTGTCGCCGCCATCGTCTTGGCTTACTTCGCCAGCGCCGAACTTACGAAACACGTCTTCTACCGAACGGTGGGCAAAGCACACTAACTGCTCAAAAAAGTTGGGCCCCGCCGCCCCTTTATGTGGCAGGACCCAAAATGCAGCAACCAAATGGCGGGATTAAGTCAATCCGATGGCGAAGGTTCCAACTGCTCCCGTCCCACGCGGGTTGGCCGAAATATTCAGCATGAGGTGCGAACCGACCATCGTTCCGTCAGCCTGACGCGCGCTGTATACGTTGTCGTTAGTGTTGTAGACCCCGTTCGAATTTCGAACGTAGTAAGGCGACGACTGGAAGATCGAGTCGCTCGTCGAGTCGTCGAAGAAGAACTGCGACGTAAAGGTACTGGTGGCGTTACCCGAAGCGTTGTACGCCCGGATCTTGAAGTGGATATGCGGAGTTCGGCCGATGTACCAACCCGGCCAGATCGTCTGGAACGTGACCGTACCCTTGCTATCCGTAATCTGATATCCGCGCAGGAACGTCTGACCTTGCGTGTTTTCCGCATTCAGGCCCTGGGGCTCGTCCGAATAAATGCCGTGCGCATCCGCGTGCCAGACGTCGAAGTACAGACCTGGATAAGGGACGAACTGGTTGTTCACCAGTTTGTACACCGCCAAATTGAGGATCAGCGGTAGGCCACTAGTCACAGACGTTCGACTCGAACCCGACACCAAGTCGGACCGAAACAGCTTTTCATCAACAAAGAACGGTCCTTCCGTCACCTGCGGCGTCGCCAAGAGCGAGATCGTGCGCGTCCCTCGCTGAGGCGGACTCGCCGCCGACGTCGTCGCCAAACCGGCCAGAGTGCTCGACAGCACGGCGCAAAGTCCCGCTTTCCCTGCCTGGGCTAGGGCCTCTCGTCGGGTGAGGATCGTCCCGACCATCTCGTCGTCGTTGTCCGATTCAGCGGCAAAGGCCGGGTTTGACAACAGATGATCGATGCGCGGGTCGTTCACCCTACGCCACCCCCGTCAAAACTCGTCCGTTCCGGCGTTTCTTGCGCACCAATAGCAGAACGCCAAGACCAACCGCCGTCACACCCGCTGGTTCGGGAACAGGGGTCGTGACCGTCATCGACCAGGACCCGCATGCCCCTGTGTCTTGAGCCGCATAGTCCCAAACTTCCAGAGTCCAGGTTCCGTCCAAGCTCTGACCGGCAAAGTCGCTAAAGTCGGTACGGCTGCCATTGGCCGACCCGCCGCCGTAGGTGCTCATCGCATAGCTACCTGAAGGCAAGTCGTAGCTCGTTCCCTGCCCGACCGTCGCCTCATCCACCGTCGAGAGGATGCTGCTTGGCACAAAGGTATACGTCCCATTAAAGTTCGAAGAGTCCAAATCGGGCGGTGACACCAGATCGACGTAGACTCCCAGGTCCGGGTTGTATAGGTCGATTTCCAGGTCGCCCATCCAAGTATGGGTTAGATTCGTTAGAGTGATCGAATCGATCGACGTAAGGGTCGCCCCAGTTCCGCTGGTTACGATTGAGCTGGATGCATAACCGACACTTGACGAGGTCGCGTCCACAAGCGAGAAGCCCGCGCCGTGATAGGTCTGGGCCGTCGAAACGGCGGACAAAAGGGCCGAGATGGGAACAAGTAGGTTTTTCATAGTCCTCCTTCGCTTCTCGCGAGCCCTGACGAGAAGAACTGATAGCCTTCGGGATGCGCTGGCCCGTCGACCAGACGCATCCTTTGGCAGATCCATCCGCTCGGAATATCGTCGAAACGGATATCCCAAACTCTAACGATGAGTTGTTTGGAAATTATTTGGAAGCCAGAAAGGAATCGGGCGGATTTCCACAAATGGGACGTTCAAGGTCAAGTAGCCCAACGCTCGCCCTCGCCAAAACAAAGCTATCCCTTGGCGAAGAAATCCGTGGCCAGGAAACGATAGGGGCAGGACTTTAGAAGTCCCGCCCCTTGTTCACTGCAACTCAGCGTGCTCTCGCACTCGACAAAACAAAGCTATCCCTTGGCGAAGGGATCGGTGAGCAGTAGGCGAACCGAGGGATAGGCGACCACCTAAAAGAAAAAAGGGCAGGACTTTAGAAGTCCTGCCCCTTGTTCACTGCAACTCAGCGTGCACTCGCACTCGCCAAAACAAAGCTATCCCTTGGCGAAGGGATCGGTGAGCAGTAAGCGAACCGAGGGATAGACGGCAGCCCCTAAGAACTTTGCAGACAGCTAATGGCTTCAAGCCCCAAAAGGGGCAGGACCTCTAAAGTCCTGCCCCAATCTCTGAACCCTCAAGCCGGGAGCCTGAAGCCTAACCCACATTCCACAATGCTTTGATTTCGCTCAGCGTCAGACGATAGTCGCCCCACGGGTTATAACTGTTCACCATGTTGGTGGCATCCGCCCCAAGGCCGGTCTCATTTCGCGGGTCGCTGTAGTAGCCGCCCCACCAGTAGATTCGTCCAAGATTCTGGGTCAGCGTTCCCGCCATGTCGCGGCTGTACAACTCGGCTCGAATCGCGGCCAGCAGACTTTCTCGGCTCGCCGGCTGCTGAGGAAGGGTCTGCAGTGTGCCACCAACATTCTTGGTCGATCGCGCCAAAGCTCGAACCTGGTCAAACGTCATCGAACCAAAGTTCACCGTCGTACCGTCCGGCTTCTTCATCGACGAATCGAACGAAATCGCGCCCGACTGACCGCCTCCGAAGTAGCATTCCGTCACATCGACGATCTTCGCGCTGCCTGGCATCGGCTGGTTTGCAATGATGTTCACCTCTCGTTCCAGGTCGTCGACCCATCGCTTGGCGTACTCCTGAGGAGTCTCCCATCGCCCCAGCGCTGGATCAATCAGCGAGCTCGCCAGCAGGTCGTTCGGCTTGTTCGACATGTACGCCGACGTCGCGTTGAACTTCCAGCGGTACACCGGCGAGTTAAAGTGCATGGCCCGCGTCTTGCACTTCGTCTGCCAAGCCATCCCGTTCATTTCGGCCCCATAGGTGCCTAGTTCGTTCAGAAACGGAGCATAGTTGCCGCCCCATTGGATGTTGCGCAACTGACCCTTGACCGTGTTGATTCGGTACGAGTCGACATTTTCTGAGAGCATCGAAAACGCGGGCATCGTCACCTGGTTCGATCCGAAGCGGCTGAGAATCTTGTTCGCTGCCATCACGTCCGGAGACGGATGAAAGTCGATATCCGCCATCGTCTGCTCAAGGATCTTTCCAACACCGGTCCAAGAACCAACTGCGCCGTCGATCGACCCACCCGGATGCCCGGCTGCCGGTTCATTGCCCATCTGGAAGCCCAACCGGCTAATAACGTTTTCGGAGAGGCTGCCTGCGACCCGCGTTTTTGCGATCGCGACCGCCGTGTTGTTGACGTCGTATACGAACGACTGCACGTGCTGATGAAGGTACGGCAGATACTCGTCCATCGGACGCCACCAGTCCCGTCGCGCCGGGTCGCCGGTCTGAATCGGGGTCGCCAAAGCCTGGCCGAACGGGTCGGTCGTGATCGTTGACCATGCGTCCGTCGCTGAAGTGTTGGGATAGACGCCCGGAGTCACATTCCAAAGAATGTTCAGGCCGTTCGACAAGCTCGTTCCGCGGAACATAATCCGCTTCATGATCGCATCCACGTTTCGCTCGCGGTTGGCGGGCCCGTTTGGGTTGTAAGGCTTCGAGTAGTGGTTCCAAAGGTTAGAGGTCACTCGGACCCACGTGCCCTTCGGCAGCAGATCGGTCATCTCATACAGGTCGGCCCACTGATGGTTGTTCGGGTCGTCCCAAGTCATCCCGTCCAAGCTTTTCAGGAGGGCTGTGCCCGACATGATGCCCGTCGTGTTGTTCCACCGGACGTTAGGCTTGCCGTCGTTATACGAGTAGTTGGTGTAGCTCGAAGGTGACTGGTAGTCGAAAAGGTCGGGAGCGGGGGCATTGAATCCAAAGCGTGCAGCGTACCAATCGGCAGTCTGAGCGAAGGAAGCGCAACCAAGGAGAAGGAGCAAAGCAGCGGAAGAAAATCGCTTCATAGTGCCATCAGTACCGTGAGAGCCTTCTCACACTTTCGCGAAAAATACCAGCATCTAATAAACCGATCTATTTACGTGGTCAAATGGCATGACACCGTCATTTTGAACCTAAAAATCCCTATCTGGCCCGAAAAGTCAAGTTTTCCACACCTTCCATTTAGGTTCATTTGAACCTGATATTTATGAGCGTTTTATCACTTTATCGTGATAGAGCGAAATTGGGTTCAAAAACGCCTAAAGTGGGTTGCATTCGGCCTGCCGTTTTGTACGGCATCTTTTCCCCTCCAAAGATTGGAGGGGTGTCGCGAAGCGACGAGGTGGATGGTCCGAATGCACTCCTCCCCTAAACCAGGGCCAATTCTCCAGCTCGCGCCAAAGCCCCATTCAACGTACTCTCCAAGGCCTCTGGACCCATCGAAACCCCTTCGACCACAATCTCCTCTATCTGGTCCGCCCCAAGGAAGGTAAACACCGACCGCAGATAGGCTCCGTTGTGGTTGAACGCTGCCATCGGCCCTGACGAGTACACGCCTCCCGACGACGAAACGATGAACACTTGCTTCGGGCCGATCAAGCCCATCGGACCCGCCTCCGAGTACCCAAATGTCCGGCCGACCCTCGCAACATGGTCCGTCCACGCCTTCAGCGTCGAGGGGACGCCAAAATTGATCATCCCACTCGCGACCACGACCACGTCGGCCCACAAAAGTTCGTCGACCAACTGGTCCGAAAGCGCCAGCCTCGTCCGCTGCTCGTCCGTTCGGTCGGACTCCGGTGTAAATGCCGCCGCCACAAACGATCCGTCGATGTGTGGAACGGGCTCCGCCGCCAAATCGCGAGTTGTAATCGACACGTCGGAATGCGCCGATCGCAGATTATCGACAAGTTGAAGAGCCACGCGCTTCGAGTGGGAGAGCTCTCCGCGCGGGCTCGAGGTAAGGAAAAGGATTTTCTTCATAGTCGCTGGTTCCGCTGCCTACCATTTCCGTCAGGCGATGGTTAAGCAACAGATGTCGTATAACTACGATAGGCACGACAAAACTCTGACCATCACATTGGCCCGTCTGTCGCCTAAGCAACACAATCGACCAACTGTCGCGAAAAAAGATGGAATGTCCCAATCAAACAACCGATCCCCGCGTGAAAAGAACCCGCGCTCTGCTCCAAAATGCCCTGCGGGACTTGCTTCGCGAGCGAGCCATTTCCGATATCTCGGTGCTCGACATCGCCGAACGCGCCACCGTCAATCGCGCGACGTTTTACGCCCACTTCGACGACAAACAGGCTATCATGACTAGCGTGCTCAGGGACGACCTGCACCAAGCCTTTCAAGCCCAGTTTCCCGAGTGCCCGGACTTCAACCGCGCCAACGTCCTCAAGGTCGCCATCGTGGTCTACAAGTTCCTCTACTCGCTTCGGTCCAACTGCCCCGCTACCGCCCGTGAAATCACAGGCCCGCTATCGAGCGCCGTGCAGGAAACCGTTTTCGACATGATGATGTACTGGTCCAAGCATCATCCGCCCGTCGGCATTCCTGATGGCTACACCGTCGAATCCCTGGCGACCGTTCTGAGTTGGAGCATCTTTGGTGGCGCGTCCCAATGGGCACAAAGCGACCGCAAAACGACCGCCGAAAAGCACGCTTCTGGCCTTCTTGATCTGATCTTTCGCGAAGCGGCTTAGGACAAGAGAGCTTCCGCACGTCGCACAAAGACATCAAGTGCGTCCGGCTTCTGGCGAAAGAACAACGAGGGCTCGATCATCTCCAACTCCGATAAAACCCACTTCCCGTCAGCGTCCATCATCAGGTCCACGCGGGCGTACAGAACTCGGTCTCGAACCGGCTCGACGATTCGCTTCGCCAGTTCGGCGAACTCGGCCGATACTTCAAATGGTCCCTCGACATTCTCCTCACCGTCCGCATATCGAGGATGCTTGTGGATGCGATGGCTCGGCTCGCCTCCGATCATGATGATCGATTGCTCGCCCACTGTCTCCACCGAGGCAACGAACGGCTGAATCATGAACTCTCGCTCCGGGTTCTGCGACCCCAACCACGCGATCGCCGATTCGATATCCGCCGGTTCAAACACCCGTGTATCCATCGAGCCGACCCCAATCGTCGGCTTGATCACGGACTTCTCGGTAAGCATCTCGGCTAAGCGTCCTGCCTCCGAGGGCCAAATCCATACGCTCGGCACGACCGGAACTCCGCGTGCCTCCATATCTGCCAGGTACCGCTTGTTTAGGTTGCCTAGCATGATGTCCGGCGGATTCAAGAGGCGAGTCTTATTTCCCGTTTCGCGAATCCACGTGGCGAAGTCCTCAACCACGTCCGGGTAGTTCCAGGTTGATCGAACGATCACGCCGTCGTACTCCGATAGGTCTCGACTTGGAGCCTCCCACGGCTCCATCTTCACCTCGTGGCCGCGGCGTCGAAACGCCTCAAGTGTAATCTCCTCGTCGTGATCGACCTCGGGGATCGTCGTGCAAGTAGCGATCGCGATCTTCATGCTTGCTTGTAGTGAACGGACGATACGTCGCGCAGCCGCGACGCCGCCTGCTCAGCCGTCAGATCGCGCTGTGGCTCCGCCATCATCTCGTATCCCACCATGAACTTCTTCACCGATGCCGACCGCAGGAGCGGCGGATAGAAGTGCGCATGCAGAGTCCACGCCTGCGGCTGGTCGATGCTTTTCGGTGCGTTGTGCCAGCCCATGCTGTACGGAAAGCTCGTCTCAAAGAGGTTGTCGTACCGAATCAATAACTGCGACATCACATTCGGCAAGTCGGCTCGAACGGCGTCCGACATATCCAGCAGCGTCGGCACCGACCGCTTCGGCAACAGGAGAATTTCAAACGGCCAAACCGCCCAAAACGGGACCAGTGCGGCCCAATGCTCCGTCTCTACCACAACTCGCTCACGTCTGGCAAGTTCTTCGTCAATAACCGACTGAAGCATCGGAATTCCATGTTTTTGGAAGTACTGAAGCTGGGATTTCGTTTCATTTTGTGCCAAAGTTGGCGCAACATCGCTGGCCCAAATCTGTCCGTGCGGATGCGGATTCGAACAGCCCATCACCGCCCCCTTGTTCTCGAAAATCTGCACCCATTCGTACTTCGCCGAGAGCTCTCGATACTGGTCGCACCAAACCGAAACCACGCTTGAAATTTCTTCCGTCGACATCTCCGCCAATGTCAAGTCGTGACGCGGCGAAAAACAGATCACCCGACACTCACCCGTCACCGGCTCAGCATGAAATAGCGGATGACCGCCCGGCTCAACCGTCGCCGACTCACTCAGCAGGGCCGAATAGTCGTTCTGAAAAACAAACGTGGAGTCGTAAGCCGGATTCGTTTCCCCATTCGCCCGCGTGTTTCCAGGACACAGATAGCAAGTCGGATCGTACGAAGGCCGATCCTCCACCCCTGCTTCCCGTTGCCCCTGCCATGGCCGCTGAGTGCGGTGGGGCGACACCAAAACCCATTCGTCGAGCAATGGGTTATACCGGCGATGTGGATAGCTTTCGAGGTTTGCCACGCGAGAAGAAAGAGTACCTGGCGATCACCGAGCCCGAGGGGCCACTGGCTTGCCACCTTCATGCTCCCAATCCGGCAACAGCGACATCCGAATCATCGAGACATGCAAAGTGGTTCGAAACTGCTTCTTGTCGAAGTCGAAGAACTCCCGCGCGGCTTCGGCCAGCGAAGGCACAACCTCTACTTCGATCCCTTGCCGCCGCAGGGCCTCCTGCATGTCGAAAATAATCTCAATGCTAGTCGGAACCACGTCCTGACGGCTCACCCACACTCCATGGTCTTGGCAGTCGATAAATCCCTGCGCGGGATCGAATTCGTATCGGAAGATGGTCTCCCGGTGCAAAGCCTCCTCAAACTCCCGGTCGATCAGCAGCCGCATCCGGCCAGGACCCGAAAACGCTTCTCGATCCGCCGCCGAAGTCGTGTTCGTGGGCCAGAGGCCGATCCGTGGGCAGTCGCGCGGAAACAGGTAGAGCGGCGAATGCCACTCGTCGATGGCATAGACCAAAGGCTCCGCGCCAGGGTGCCGCACTGGCGGACGCGGAGAAAACCTCAAGATATCGCCTCGATCGCTGAAATGAAAGAGCCCCACGGGCTCTTTCTACCCCAGGATTACGCGGCTTCGGATTTTGACAGGACTTGAACTCGAATCGGCTTGGCGAACGCGCTGTCGCCAAAATTGCGGATTCGTTCCACCAGACTCTCCGTGACGCGGTAGCCACGCGGCGCAAACAGACTGCCGTTCGGAAGTACGATGTCCTCCAGAATCACCATATCGACCCGGAGCTTCGAAGCTGGCAGCGCCGTTTGATCCCCCGATTCTTCCGTGTCGTGGCAAACCTGCCCGAGAATCTCCAGAAGACTCAAATCGAACTCGTTTCCGAAGTGTCCGAGTCGCTGGATGGCTTCCTCAGCCGTCGATCCTGTCGACGTGAATCGCTCATACATCGTCGCGATCTTCAAGATTTGTGCAAGTTGAAGGGCGGTTCCTGGCGCACCCGGAATAGGGTGGTCGTGGCAGGGCAGGCTTAATTCGAGGATTTCTCGAATTCCTTCCAAGCGAGGAATATGCTCGATGAGCTTTACACCCACAAGCGGAAGCTGCTCGATCTGCTTTTGCTCGGGAAAGGTCAAGTCCTTGCCCAGGCAGATTCGATCCATCAGTTCGTGAGGCAAAGTAATCAACCCAAGTTGAGCGACCACCGCCGCGATTTCAACTTGCCAGCGGTTTTCCAAGTGCAATTTTGCACCCATGTCCCGCACCGTCTTCTTGATGCGATTAGCACGCCCAAACAGATTCGGGCTGATCAATCCCATAACATCTGCCATCGCCGAAATGCTGCCGAGAAGCGTCTTCTCTAGCAGAACCTTTTCCGCCGTCATCAACCGATGTTGTTGGTAAGCCGCCTGAAAGGAACTTATGAGCTCCGGCGGCGCGCAAGGCTTTTTCAGAAATCGGAAAATATGCCCCTCATTGACGGCCAGAATGGCCGAATTGAGGTCTGTCTCACCGGTTAAGAGCATGCGGACGGTTGACGGATGCGATGTCGAGACCTGTTGTAGGAATTCGGCTCCGTTCATGTTCGGCATTCGCATGTCCGATAGCACCACGGCCACATCCGGCTTGCGTTGCAAGATTTCGAGTCCCTCGGCTCCCGAGGTCGCTGTCAGCACGTCGAATTGCCGACCCAAAGTCAGGGCCAGCGAGTCCAAAATCATCGGTTCGTCGTCGACACAGAGAATTGTTGGTTTCATCACACTCCTTAAGCGGCCTGAAGGTCCGTGTCATCCATGGCCAGCCAATCCTTGATAACGGTCTCCATCTGGTGGAGGTCGATGAACTCCCAATTCAGCTTGGCCAATATTTCTTCCTGAGACTGTCCAGGGTTTGCGGCAACGACGTCGGCCAGATGAACGGCCGCCATCACAAAGGGATCGATCGTCGCCTCATCGGGCGTATGATGGCAGGTCACCGCCTCCACGACCGTCATCGGCGTTCCCCACAAAGCGAGCAGGTGACCGCCTATTTCGGCATGGGTCACACCAAGGCTTCGAATCTCCAAATCAAGAAGTTCTTCAGTCGAGACAAATGGATCCAACGCCATTTTGTAGATCGACGCATGAGCCCCTGCGGAAACGATAAGCCCGACATCTCTCAAAAGCGCCGATGTCATCGCGACCGAAAAGTCAGCCCGTTCAGACATATAGAGGGCGGCCAGCTTCGCACCATGAAATGCTTCGTCGTAGGTCTTATCGATGAGCCGTGAAATCTGATGCATCGACGCATTGCTGCTAAAGACGTCGTTCGCCATGGCCAAAGCCTGAGTACTCTCCAAGCCGACGCAAGAAACCGCCTCAGCGATGCTCGTGACCTCCCTTGTGCGCCCCATCACCGCCGAATTTGCCACCTGCAATACACGAGCGCTCAGGCCGGGGTCGTGCTCGACGATCTCGGAGACTTCGCGAAGCGAAGTTTGGCTAGAGGCCATGATCTGCCCAATTTTTTGAGCCGTCTTGGGGGCACTGGGCACGCTCCTAGCGGCACTGACAAGCTGTCGTACTTCCTCGCTTTGAATTCGCTCATGCAGGGAGCAGGTGCGATCCAGCAGTGACAATAGGTCGGTCGGACTGCACGGCTTGTAAATAAACTGGTGAGTGACGGGAATCGCGCGCAGAATGGCATCGCGGTCCGCTTGGCCCGTTAGAATGAACCGAGTCATGTACGGATACATCTCCTGAATCTTCGTCAGGAGGCTGGCGCCATCCATGCCCGGCATCCGCATGTCCGACACGATAATGTCGAACTTGGCTTTCGACAAAACGTCCAGGGCCTCGGGGCCTGACTGAGCGAACGCCAACTTCCATTGGCTCGTCCGCTTGCGGAGCGAGTTTCGTATCCCCTCAAGGATATTCACCTCATCGTCTACAAAAAGAATCGATATCATGCTGCCTCTGCTTGATTGGTTCGTTCAATGGGGATGGTCAGGCGGAAGCTTGTCCCTTCCCCAACTTTGGACTCGATGGCAACCGTGCCACCGAGCTTTTGCACCACGACGCCATGGACCACCGCTAGTCCCTGCCCCGTGCCACGCCCGACCGCCTTCGTAGTGAAGAACGGCTCGAAAATGCGATCAAGGTTCTCTTCGGGAACTCCACAGCCCGTATCCCGAACCTCGATCAAAACGTTTTCGTCCTGAGCGTATGTGCGAATCGTAATAGTGCCCATCATCGATGGGTCGATGAGCTGCTCGGAGATCGCGTGAGCAGCATTGATGATCAGGTTGATCAGAACCTGGTTGATCTCGCCTGCATGGCAGGTCACCAACGGAATATTTCCGAGATCGGTCTCAATGTTGGCAATGTACTTGTACTCGTTGCGGCAGACGACGAGGGTCGTTCGAATCGCCTCATTCAAGTCAGTCGGAACCATTTCTTGCCGATCTGGATAAGCAAACGACTTCATCGAACGAACAATCTTAGCCACTCGGTTAAGACCGTCCGTCGAGCGTTCCAACGCCTGGGGTAGATTCTCGCGGAGGTATCCGACTTCAGATTCGGCCACCATTTGATGAACCCACTCAAGTAGGCGTGCGCCTTCTTCTTCGGTTACTCCCTCTGGTGTATTCGTCTCTAGCTTTTCGACCAAACCCAAAAGATCGGAGACTCCTTCTCGCGCAAAATGCACGCTGTCCGTCACGTACTGGATTGGCGTGTTGATCTCATGGGCGATACCAGAGGCTAGTCGTCCAACCGACTCCAGCTTTTGAGCCTGTAGGAGTTCAAGCTGCAGCTTTTCGCGCATTGTGCTCGATTCGAGCAGTTCGGCCGTCTTGGTCTCAACTTCTTCCTGAATCTTGTCTTGGATCGACTCAAGTTCGGCTTGGCGCTCCGCGCCGACTTCTAGTTCTCGGAAGCCGCGAAGACATGCCATCACCAAGAAGATATCTTCGAATACCACCCACGCCGAGTGTTCCAAAAAACGCCACCATTCCGGGCGCGACACGCCGTAGATTGACTCGGAAAAAATGTAGATTCCGGCAAAGTGGACAACCGCGATAATGACAGTCGCCGGTATCAACAGCTTCCAATTTCGATAGAACGAAATGAAGGCCAATGATCCGAAAACGTGGAAGTGTGTTTCGATCCGCCCGCCGGTCAAATGGATGAGCAGAATTGACCAGAATGCTTGCGCAATGGTCACCACGTAGCGCGTGGTCGCGTTGTTGCCGTGCTTTCGGAGCAGCCAGACAGGAAAGAGAGTGAGTGTGCCCCCAAGAACAATGGCCGTCTCCAGATGAAAATTAAGGCTTCGCTGATGACCAGACCACGTGTAAGGTGAAACGAAGGCAGCTAGGACAATGGCGAGCACCCACTCGGCCACCAAGACGTACACGAAGATGCGATCGGTATCCCGGTAAAGCTCGCTCAAATTCGACTTGAGAATGGCCCGCCCAAGGCTGGTTCGTTTGAAGTCGGATCGTAGGGAGGAAAACTTCATCGACCAATCCTAAAGAAGTGAGCACCCGAAGACTGGTGCCTTCTGCAAAGACGTTGCGCCGTTCAGCGCGTTTTCGATAAGTTCTCGCTCTCGCCCGGTCCACGTCGCTCCCCGACCGGGAGTGACACCGCCTGAATACACGAGTTGCCCGGTTGCACTGTAGATGAAAGCCTGGCCGGAAGTCTTCGCGCCAAACTGCTTGGCCTCCACTCCGTCCTGATCCACCAATGTCGTGAGCCTGGGTTCGGCTTTGCAGTTTTGATAAAGGCGGGTCTCTTCCCACTTAGCTTCAACCCCTGCAGGTCGGACGAAGACGGCATAAAACTTTGCCTTTGGGTGTTTGGCGATCTGATCCTTGACGACATCAAAGCTTGCGTCGGAACAAGGGCAGTGCGGGTGCATAAAGATCAGAAAAGTCGGCATCCCACATGCAGCCTGAATCTTCGATTGGGACGGCCATTGGCTAGACAAGGTACCGACCGGCGCTGGAGTCTGGGAGTATGCGCTCATGCGGGCGAAGCCGGCAACTGCGAAGACAAACCAAACTGCCGACAACATCGGAACCGAATACTTCGAAAAATACGTCATGGCCATGCGCCAGGCGTGTTGCTTGTGCACCCCAAAAAGCCCCTTAGCGCTACCAAAAATTGTCGGCACGCCTAAAGCGTTTCCTCATTGCCTGCGCGGGAAGATGAGAGAATGATTTATCACATACGGCATTCTTGCTAGCCCCATTTCCTTGTACTTCTGATTGAGAATCCTTTGCTACAATACATCGAATGGACCACGCCGACCTACTCGCCGAGAACAATCGACTCATGCAGCAGCTTCTGGATTTCCATGCTGAGCAGAAGAGCGAAGCCGAGAAAGCAAAGTCCGATTTTGATGGTCGAATGGCCGAAATGAAGTCTCGTCGAGAGTCTGAGATGAACGCAAAACTCGCTGAAATAGGGGCATCGAAAGAAGCCGCTCAGGGTTCTGAAGAGGACTGGGAAAAGCGAATGAAAGATGCCCAACAACAGACCCGCGAAAGGACGGAAGCCATCCTTGCCAAGGATCGACAATACAAGGATGAGCTCCTTCGAATTCTCGATGAGCAAACTTCCCTTCTCCGCCAAATCAGCGAGAAACTCGGATGACCGAAGAACAGCTCCTGGCGCAAAACAAGATGCTTCGCGAGCAGGTTGCGAGGATAGAGCGTCGGCGTACGACCGGCCAAATGATGTCGTCGGTGATGTCTGCCTTTACGACCTTTAATAATGAGAACATTCCCGGATTGCTTGCTGGTCCCGAGGCAAGGGTGCGGCAATCGACGATCAAGCTTGAGGAATCGCTAGCGAAGATGGATGAGCGAGAAAAGGAAGCCGAAGCGAAAATTCAAGAGGGTCTTGCTCTTTTCCAGCGGCGAACCGACCTCCTCAAGGCATGGCTGGAGGCATTGAGCTAGTGGACCCCGAAGCCCTCAAGCGCAAGCTAGAAGAGATCATCAGTCAGTCGAAGGACCAAGACCCCGAGCGTACGGCCCGCCGACAACAAACTGTCGGTCGAATTATGGAGTCCTTCGAGACGATGAAGGAACAGATCGCAAACGCCATGTCCGAACAGCAAAAGGCCGTTGATCGTTGGCCGACAAAGCGGGAAGCCATTCTAGAACAAGGCAAGGTCAACCAGGAAGCGTCCGAAGCCCTGATATCTGGCCTGCGAGTTCACAACGACCTTCTGGAAGAGATCGTCGCGAAGACAAAACAAAAGGGCTGAGGAAGCATCCTCAGCCCTTCAAGAAGATCAGCTAGAAGATTTCGATTCCGCTGATCTTCGCGTTCTGATCCGGGCTGCCGTCGGCGGCTTGAATCCGAATTGTAATCGTGCCGTCGGCATTCGGCTTCACATCCTTGAACTCCCGCACGACCGCCTTATTCATGCCTGCGATCGCGAAAATGTCGAAGTTCGGCAACACAACTTTGCCATTGATCGAAATCTTCTCGACCCGCATTCCCGCATTCCCATCGAAGATTTCGGCGAAGTGGAGGCGAACCGTGTAGGTTCGATCCTTTGGTACCGGGAACCGGTAAGTGAAGTCGTCGCCGTATCGCTCGCTCGCGTAGACCCGCGCTGGGGCCGAATTCGGCGCGGTAGTGTCCACGCGGACCTGCGCTCGGTTCGTCGAACCTTCGAGCATGTTGGGATCGGGAACAAAGTTGCCGACCGGATCGTCTTCACCGCAGACCACGCGGATCGGGAGAGAAAGGACAACCGGCTTGTTGGTGGCCGGTTCCGGCAACGGCGCATAATCGAAGCCCTTCGGCATCGTGGCCGCCGGTCGATCGGCCGGCTTGGAGCCCCACTTAATGTTCGGGTTCGGACCCATTACGAGTCGAAGCGTTCCGCCCGCCAAGAGTTCCTTGTGGGTGATCCAATCGCGATTCATCTTCACGCCGTTCAGCGTCGCCGATTGAATGTAGATGTTCTTGGCTGAGTTACCAACCGCGTCGACCACAAACTTCTTGCCGTTGGCAAGATTGAACTGCGCATGATCGACCGCCGGACTGCCGAGGACGTACACGCCATTCGCCGGGTTAACGGGGTAGAAGCCGACCGCGCTGAACACATACCATGCCGACATCTGGCCACAGTCGTTGTTGCCGATTTGACCGTCCGCTTTGTCGTCGTAGAACGCCGACATCACTTGGCGAACGCGCATCTGCGTCTTCCATGGCTGACCCGAGAAGTCGTACAGGTAGGCCTGGTGGTGGCACTGCTCGTTGCCTTGCGCGTACTGCCCGATCATGCCCGTGATATCCGGGATGCCGGTGTGAATCTTGGCGTCGTTGGCGAACATTTCGTCCATTCGTGCGCTGAATTTGGCGTCACCGCCATACAGGTCGATAATTCCGGGAATATCGTGCTGAGCGGCAAACGCGTACTGCCAGGCGCAAGCCTCGGTGTACTCGTCGCCAACCTGGCCGAGGGTGTCGAACGGGGCTCGCCAGTCGCCATTTGCCTTGCGACCGCGGATGAACATCGACGTGCGATCGAATAGATTCCGATAGTTCGACGACCGCTTAAAGAACATCTTGGCGTCTTCGGTGTGCCCCAGGGCCTTCGCCATGGTGGCGATGCACCAGTCGTCGACCGAGTACTCCACGGTCTTCGAAGCCGCCTGCGCGCCACCCTGCGAGGCCACGTAGCCAAGTTCGCGATACGAAGTCAGACCGTTGTGATCGCCCATCGCCGTCGCCTTCAGCGCCTGATAGGCAGTCTCAGCATCTGGTCCCAGGAGACCCTTAAAATAGGCGTCCACGATCACCGGAGCCGTGTGGTAGCCGATCATGCACCAGGTTTCGTTACCGCACAGCGGCCAAATCGGGGTGGTTTTCAACCCGTTCTCGCCGTATTCAGAGATCAGCGACCGCGTGAGGTCCGGCACTCGCTTCGGCTGAGTGATGGTCAGGAGCGGATGCAGAGCACGGTAGGTGTCCCACAGCGAAAACGTCGTATAGTTGTTGAACTTCGCGTTTTGGTGGACCTTGTGGTCCATGCCGTAGTACGAACCATCGACGTCGTTGAACAGGCTCGGCGCGATGTAGCAGAGGTACGCGTTGGAGTAGAACGTGCGAGTGACCGACGGGTCCTTCGACTGAACGGTGATCGCGCCCAAGGCATCGTTCCACTGCTTCTCGGCGCTCTTGCGGACACCGGCGAAGTCCCACGCAGGAATTTCGGTGTGAAGGTTCTTGGCTGCGCCCTCGACGCTGGTCGACGAGATGCCGACCTTCACCAGAACGCTCTCCTGGTTGCCGGTTGAGAAGTTCGCCCAAGCGCGGATGCGGCCGCTTGCTTCGGTCAGATCCGATTCCTTGTTACCGTCCTTCTCGATCGTCACGCTGTCGAACGGCTTGGAAAACTCGGCCACGAAGTAGACCGTTCGCTCGCCGCCCCAGCCGCTAGAGGTTCGCGAGCCAGAGATTCGGTTCTTCCCTTCCACCTTGATCGTCATCCGGCGAGGATCGTTGGAAATGCCGTGAATGAGGTCGATGAAGACGTGAGCCTGATCGCTCTTCGGGAACGTGTACTTGTGCAGTCCGGCCCGAGCCGTCGCCGTCAGTTCAACCGTGACCTTGGGGTCATCGAGGAAGACCTTGTAGTAGCCCGGCTTCGCGATTTCGTTCTTGTGCTCGAATCGCGACTCGGTCGGACCATCGCCCACCGTCGGCATGAGCATGATGTCGCCCAGGCATCCGACGCCGGTGCCGGAAAGGTGCGTGTGGCTGAAGCCAAGAATCTTCTTGTCGCTGTAGTGGTAGCCAGACGATCCGTCCCAGGTTCCGGTACGGGTGTCAGGGCTGAGTTGAACCATACCGAACGGCACTGTCGGGCCTGGAAAAGTGTGTCCGTGACCGTCAGAACCCACCATCGGATTCACATATTCGATCGGGGAGTGAGCGGGTGCCCCGGAGAGGAGCGAGCAAGCTGCAAATAACGTGCCTAGGATCGCGGCCATCGGTGGCAGTCTACCTACGGACCCAGTCAGAGCCCCATTAGAAGGTTAGTGGAAATGCCGGAAAGAAAAATGCATCACACAAATTACTATGTGCGTATAGTAAAATATTCACGATGTCCCAAGAGAATCAAGAATCGAATACCCCCAAAACCGCCGATGCTCTCGGGGAGACTCCATCCACGCCCACTTCTCCGGTTAAGAAGAAGAACCCGTTTCGCCTTGTTGCGCTCAGCGTGATCGCCATTGCTGGCCTCGCCTATGGGTTCCGCACCTGGCAGTACAACTCGGTGCACGCTTCGACGGATGACGCTTTTCTGACCTCTGATCTTGTTCCTGTCAACTCGACGATTTCGGGTTCGGTCAAAAAGGTCTACGTTTCCGACAACCAACATGTCAACGTCGGCGATATGCTCGTCGAGCTCGACTCGGATTCCCGACAAGCCGATGTGGACCAAGCCGAAGCCAATCTTGCCGCCGCCAAAGCTGCCGCCGGCGGTGCCGACGCCGACGTTCAGTTGGCCGAGCAGACTGGATACGCGCAAGTTAGCCAAGCTCAGCAGGCCGTGACCCTAAGTGCATCCGACATCGCGGTCGCCCAGGCCAACGCCGTCAAAGCCGCTTCCAACGTCGCGACCGCGAGAGCCAACATCGACAAGGCTGGTTCGGACATTCAGGCCGCAAATGCTATCGTCGATGCTCGAAAGTCGACGGCTCGTCGCTCGCGCGAACAGCTCACTTCGCTGAAGGCTCAGATCACCAGTGCGCAAGCAAGCCTCAAGGCTGCACAGGCTAATTTGGTCAGTGCGCAAGCCATCGCCTCAAATGCAAACCGCGACGCTGAGCGAGCCACTTCGCTGAAGGAAGAAGGCGCGACTGCTGCCGCAACCGCCGATGCTCGGCAAACCGCGGCCACGACCGCAAAGGCATCCGTCGAGGCTGCTCGCCAGCAGGTGGACGCCGCCAAGGCGCTGGTCGCCCAACGTCAGGCCGACCTCGCCACCGCCCAAGAGGCGGTGAAGGAAGCCGATGCCGGAGTGGTTCAGGCGCAAGCCCAACTCGCATCGGTCGTCAATTCCAAGAAGGCTAGCGAGGCTCAGGCGGTCGAAGCAAGCAGCTCACTGACCGCCGCAAAGGAAGCCGTGTCGGCCGCTTCGATCCGTCGAGCCCAGTCGCAGGCGAAGCTCCTGGAGACCCAAGCATCGCTGAAGAAAGTGAACATCAGCCAGAACTCGCGTGAAAGCGCTCTGGCCAAGATTAAGCAAGCGGCGGCGGCTTTGGAAACGGCCCGCATCAACCTCGACAGCACGAAGATTCGTTCGCTGGTGTCAGGAACCGTGAGCATGAAGACAGTTCAGATTGGCCAGCAGTTGGCCCCTGGACAAGAGATGATGGCGATCATTCCGGTTGAAGAACCGTGGATTGTGGCTAACTTTAAGGAAACTCAGCTCGCCGAAATTCGTCCAGGCTTACCGGTGGAGATCGAAGTCGACGCCTTGCCCGGATACTCGTTCAAAGGTCGCGTGGATTCGATCGCCCGTGGAACAGGATCGACATTTGCGCTTCTTCCGCCCGACAATGCAACCGGAAACTTCACGAAAGTGGTACAAAGAGTGCCGGTGAAGATCGTGCTGGACGAGGACCAACCGAACCTCGACAAACTGCGCGCGGGGCTCTCTACCAAAGTATCTGTTTCGCTTCGAGGCTAACCGATTGAAGTACATCGACAAATCCGCCAGTCCCGCCTACCAGCTTTGGCTGGTCACGAACACCTGGCAACGGGCCGTCCGCAAAATTCTAGAGCCGTTCGAGATCACCCACTGCCAGTTTGTGATCATGGCGTCGGTCAACCTGCTGGAGAACGAAGGCAAGCTGCCGACGCAGGTGGCGGTGCACCGCTTTGCCGCCATCGACGAAAACATGACCTCTCAGGTCGTGAAGACTCTGATCAATAAGGGATTGGTGGTGCGTCATCCGCACCCGACTGACGGTCGCGGGCACGTGCTCGGGCTCACGGAGTCGGGCGAGAAGCTGTTGGACGAGGTCCGAGGCGTCATCCGCCCTGCTGCGGATGAGTTCTTCTCGCCCTTGGGCGACGACGTGAAGCAACTGACCGGGTTGCTTCATCGGCTGAACGAGAACCACATGGGCGCTCGCGGGTGTGGGGACAAATAGTTTGCAGTTAGCAGTCGGCAGTTGACAGGCCCTTGCCCTTCAAAAACAGTGCTATCCTGAGACCTTGGTGATCCGTCAGACCTGGTTCCAACTCGTGGCCGCCGCCCTCATCCTCCTGATGATTGCGGGCGGAACGTGGAGCGTGCCGGTCATCAGTCGCACCTTTATCTTCTTTTCGGGGGCATGCCTCGTGTTGGCCATCGGAGCCGGAATTCGAAAGATCCGCGAGCGGGACAAGTACGACCTCAATGTACTGCGGGAAATGGTCATCGAAGGGACGTTCGACGAAGAAAACGTGCCCGACATTCCAGAAGATGCGGACATCTATTGCATGTACTGCAACCAGGTCTACGGCGCGCATCTCAAGGTCTGCCCGCGCTGCGGACGCTAAACCTGGCAAACCTTTCGGCTTGAATCGCGTTATACTGACAGCGGGTGTCGCCGGTGCTGTCGAACCTTTCCCCTCGTCCTATCGGGTTTATGGTCGCGTCAGCCATGCTGATGACCCTCGGTCTTGCCTTACCGGTGGACGCGCACCAGAAGTCGAAACCCAAAACCATCGACGGAGCCGCCGTCTTCAAAAACCGCTGTGCGGGATGCCATGGCGACAAAGGGCAGGGCGGCGACGGATATTCCAAACCGCTGATCGGCAAGCTTTCCGCCCCCGAACTCGCGAACTTCATTAAGAAGTCGATGCCGCCCGGCACCAAGAAGTGCCCAGCCGACGAAGCCGACAAAGTCGCGCAGTTCATGTTCGACGCCTTCTATTCGCCGATCGCCCAGGAGCGCAACAAGCCAGCCCGCATCGCGCTCGCCCGGCTGACCGTGCGACAGTATCGAAACGCCGTCGCAGACCTGGTGGGCAACTACCACGCCGCCTCGCCTTCGCAAGCGCCAGTCGGATTGCATGCGCAGTACTTCAACGCCCGCAACTTCGACCAAAAGACCAAACTCATCGACCGCGTCGACCCGGAAATCAAGTTCGACTTTGGCAATCAGGGCCCCGATCCGGCCAAGTTCGATGCCCGCAATTTCTCGATCATGTGGGACGGAAGCATCCTTGCTCCCGACACTGGCGAGTATGAATTTGTGCTCAAAAGCGACCAGGCAGTTCGACTCTTTGTGAACGGTGGACAGCCGATCATCGACGGTTTCATCCGCTCGGGCAATCAGAAAGAATTCCACGGCACCATCACCCTGCTCGGGGGGCGCGCCTACTACATGCGGCTGGAATTCTCAAAGGCGACCCAGGGCGTTAAGGACGAAAAGAAGGAAAACGAGCGACCGCCTGGCCACGCGGAGATAACCCTCATGTGGCGGCGACCCAAGCAGGCGCTGGAGGTCGTTCCCACCCGCTTCCTATACAACCAGTGGAGCCCGAACGGCTTCGTAGTTACAACGCCTTTCCCGCCCGACGACCGAAGCATGGGGTACGAGCGCGGCAACGCTGTTTCGAAATCGTGGGACGACGCCGTGACCTCCGCCGCAATCGAGACAGCCAACTACGTCGCCGACCATCGATTTGAGCTTTCCGGCACGAAGGAAGACGACCCGCAGGTCAAGGACAAGTTGACCCAATACTGCGACCGGTTTGTGACCCGGGCCTTCCGCAGTCCCATCGACGCGGGGACAGAACGGCTTTACGTCAAGAAGCAATTCGACTCCGCGCCGAACCTAGAGACTGCCGTCAAGCGGTCGGTCATGCTCACGCTGATGTCGCCTCGGTTCCTGTATCGCGAGATCGGCACCGGCCAGAAAGACGCCTACCGCATCGCCGCCGACCTCTCATTCGGACTGTGGGACACCCTGCCCGACCCCGAGTTAGAGCGAGCGGCCGCCAACGGCGCGCTCACGACCAGCGAGCAGATCACCAAGCAAGCCGAGCGCATGGTACGGGACCCGCGAGCCTGGGTGAAGCTAAAGGAATTCCTTCTCCTCTGGCTGAAGGTCGACGACGTGCCCGAGATCGTCAAGAGCCCCAAGCTGTTTCCTGCGTTTGATGCCAATACGACCGACGACCTGCGGTCGTCGCTGGAGCTTTTCCTGGAAAACACGGCCTGGAGCGAGGCGTCTGACTATCGCCAGATGATGATGAGCCCGACGGTCTACCTCAATGGCGAACTCGCCAAGCTATATGGCGTGAACCTTCCCGCCGATGCACCCTTCCAAGCCGTGCAGATGGATAGCGGTAAGCGGACCGGCCTTATCACCCAACCCTACATCCTGTCACGATTTGCCTATTTGGAAACGAGTTCGCCCATCCACCGAGGCGTACTGATCGTCAGAAATCTGTTGGGCAAAACACTGAATCCGCCTCCGTCGGCATTTGCACCTGATCCGGTGAGTCTGCACCCGAACCTGACGACCCGCGAGCGGGTCGCGCTCCAGACGAAGCCGGAGATGTGCAACAACTGCCACGGCATCATCAACCCGATCGGCTTCACCCTCGAAAACTACGACGCCATCGGACGCTGGCGCGACAAAGAGAACGGCAAGCCGGTTGATGATAGCGGCTACTACCGAAATCGCACCGGTAACATGGTCAAGTTCTCCGGCTCGGCCGATCTGGCCAAGTACTTGGCGGACAGCGACGAGTGCCACGACGCGTTCATCGAGAAGCTCTTCCTCCATCTCGTGAAGCAACCCGTACTGGCGTATGGACCAAAGACCTTGCCGACATTGGAGCAATCCTTTGCCCAAAATAGCTTTAGCATTCGTAAACTGATGGTTGAGATCATGGTCGCAACCACTGCCCGCGACGTCGGTCGCACCCCGGACAAGTAAGGAGCCACACAATGCACGTCGAAAAGTCTCGTCGGGAATTTCTCAGGAATCTCGGTCTTGGAGCGGCCATGATGCCGTTCGTCAATAACCTCCCGAGCTTCCTGGTGCCGCCGCGCAACCAACGACGGCAACGTCTAGTGATCATCTTCAGCCCGGACGGCGTCATTCCCGAAACTTTTTGGCCAGACGCCGAAGGTGCAAACTTTGCTTTCAAGCGAAGCCTTTCTCCGTTGGAAGAGTTCAAGAATCGAACCCTGGTTTTGAAGGGAGTTTCCGACCGGGTGCGTGGCGATGGCGACAACCATATGCGGGGCATCGGGTGTCTGCTAACGGGAACCGAGCTCTTTCCCGGAAACGTACAGGGTGGCTCGGACACACCGGCGGGGTGGTCCAGCGGAATCTCGATCGACCAGGAGATCGCCAACTACCTGCAGTCGCAAGCCGCAACGAGAACGCGATTCGGTTCGCTGGAGTTTGGCGTCATGGTTCCCGAGCGGGCCGACACGTGGACCCGCATGTCCTACGCGGGGCCGAACAAGCCGGTCGCGCCGATCGATGATCCGTACCAGATGTTCAACAAGCTCTACGGTCAACTAAAGGATCAGGAGTCCCTGAAGAGCGTGCTGGACGACCTGAAGGACGACATCGCCAAGGTACGCGCGGAAGTCGGAACCCAGGATCGGCAAATCCTCGACGAACATACGACGCTGGTTCGGGAAATGGAGCGAGAAATCCTGGCTGCACGCACCAATAATGTTGGGCATGCGGTGCCAGTGATCGAGCCCGGCGTGCGGAAGGTCAACGACAACATTCCGAAGATCAGCAAGCTTCAGATCGACCTGATGGTGAGCGCATTCGTCGCCGATTCGGCCCGAGTCGCGACTCTCCAGTACACCAACTCGGTAGGACAAGCGCGGTTCACTTGGCTCGGCATCAAAGAAGGTCAGCATGACCTTTCGCATGAGCCGGATTCGAACGCCGAAGCCGCAGATAAGCTGACGCGCATCAACGAGTGGTACTGCACCCAGCTTGCCTACCTTGCCAAGCGATTGGCCGAGACCAAGGAGCCGGACGGCTCCGGTTCGCTGCTGGACAACACCTTGATCCTCTGGACGAACGAGCTTGGCAAAGGCAATTCGCACACCTTGGAAGACATCCCCTTCGTGCTGGTCGGCAACGGTTTGGACTTCCATATGGGAAGGTCGCTGAAGTACAACCATGTACCCCATAACCGACTGCTAATGGCCCTGGCCGGAGGCTTTGGACACCACATCGACAAGTTCGGCGATCCGAACTTCTGCGGTGCGGGCGCTCTGGATCGTCTGACTTAGCCGTCTTATCGACCGGAAAAAATCACAAAGTACAAAAGTTATCCTTGCTTGGCAGGGTAGCGTAAGATGATGAAACCAGGGCACTTGGGTGCCCGGTCAAGGGGAAGTCATCATGATTCGGCCGTTTTTTCTTCGTCCACTGCTCGTAGGAGGCGCGGCACTGCTTCTATCGGCGGCGAGCCAAGCCCAGGCCCCCGATCCATCCCTCTACCAAGGTATGGTTTGGCGCAACATCGGACCGTTCCGTGGCGGGCGTGTTGCGGCGGTCACCGGCGTCATTGGGCAGCCGGGCACATTCTACATGGGCATGCCGCTCGGTGGGGTTTGGAAGACCACGAGCGCAGGCGTAACCTGGTACCCGATCATGGATTCGGTCAAGGAAGCTTCGTCGGTCGGCTCGATCGAAGTCGCGCCCAGCGATCCGAATGTGATCTACGTCGGCATGGGTGACCTCATCACCGGCGGGGGCATCAACGAAGGCAATGGCGTATACAAGTCGACCGACGCAGGCAAGACCTGGATTCACCTCGGCCTCGATGAGACCAAGCAGATTCCGTCGATTCTCGTCGATCCTCACGATCCCAACCTCGTGATGATTGCGGCGCAAGGCAACATGCACGTTAAGTCCGACACTCGAGGGCTTTATCGAAGCACCGACGGCGGCAAAACGTGGACCAAGACCCTCTACATCGACGACGAGACCGGAATTCAGAAGATCGCATGGGCGCCAGACAACCCCAAGGTCATGCTCGCCACGACGGTTCGGCACTATAGCGATCCGACGGCCGCGAGGGCCCCAAGAGGAGTGCCCGGCGCGGGCCGTCAAACCGGACCTTCGGGCACCGCTCTCTACAAATCCACCGATGAAGGCTTGACCTGGAAAGAGGTCAAGGGCGGCGGGCTCCCAGCCCTTTCTGGTCGAACCAGTATTGCGGTGGCGATGGGCACCAATTCACAGCGAATGTTCATCGTGGGCAACTTTGGCCTCTATCGATCCGATGACGGAGGGCAGAAGTGGAAGCAGATGGACTCGGAAGATCGGCGAGTGGCCAACGGACAGGGCGGATATAATTGCGGGGTCTACGTCAATCCGAAGGACCCCGACACGGTCTACGTCGTCAACACTTGTAGCTACATCTCCCACGACGGCGGCAAGACCTTTACCGGATTCAAGGGGGCTCCGGGCGGAGATGATCCTCAGCAGTTTTGGTTCGACCCGACCGACGGAAAAAGAATCTTCCTCGGCTCGGACCAAGGTGCGACAATCTCGCTGGACGGCGGACTGAACTGGAGCTCGTGGTATAACCAGCCGACCGGCCAGGTCTATCACATCTCCACCGACAACCAATATCCGTTTTGGGTTTACGCCACTCAGCAGGACAGCGGGTGCATTGCCACCAGCAGTCGAGGCAACCTCGGCGCGGTGACCGCACTGGACTGGTCGCCCCATCCTGGCTACGAGTTTGGTTATATCGTGGCCGATCCACTCAATCCCAAGATTAGCTATGCCGGTGGTCCCGGCGGTGGCATCGTCAAGGTGACAAACCCCAGCGGGCAGTGGATCAACGTCAGCCCGAATCTCGACTCGAAAGCGAATCTGCGAAAGGTCGGCAATCAGCCGCTCATGTTCTCGCCGACGAACCCGCACGAACTGTTTGCCGGATTCCAATGCCTGATGTCCACCACCGACGGCGGCATGCATTGGAAGGCGCTCAGCCCCGACCTCGGTTTTCCAAAAGGCTACGTTCCGCCCAAACCGGAAGCCAAGCCGACAACGCCGCCTGCCGCCAAGAGCGGAGGCAACGTCGATAACGACATGGATGACATCGACGAGGATGAGGAGCCGACGGAACAGTTCGGCCCGAACGGCGGAGGCTCCATCGAGTCGTTCTCGCCGTCGAGCGTCGATGGACGCATCATCTGGGTCGGCACGAGCAACGGTCTGATCAAGTTGACCAAGGACCACGGGAAGACGTGGGAAGATGTCACGATTCCGAAGTTAGAGAATCCAACTCGGGCGGATATCTCGTGCATCGACGCCTCGCACACCGACCCGGGGACCGCTTACGTCGCCATCGATTACCATTCTCTGGCCGACTACAAGCCGTACTTCTACCGAACCCACGACTTCGGCAAGACTTGGACCAAGATCGTCACGGGCTTGCCAGACGACCAGCCAAGCGGAAGCTTTGCGCGGGTGATCCGGGCCGACACAAAGAAGGCAAACCTGCTGTTTGCTGGAACCGAGAGTTCGATGTACGTGTCGTTCAACGACGGCGACACTTGGCAGTCGCTGATGCTGAACCTGCCCAACACGTCGTATCGCGACATCGCCATCAACGGTAACGACCTCGTGGTCGGAACCTACGGGCGAAGCTTCTGGGTGCTGGACGACATTACGCCGCTTCGACAAATCGAGGCGTCGATGAAGAGCGAACCGGCCCACCTGTTCGCTCCGGGCGATGCCGTCCGAGTTCGGCGAAACGTCAACGGGGACACGCCGTTCCCGCCGGAAATCCCGCATGCAGTGAACCCACCCGTCGGCGCCCTCATCTACTACTATCTGGGCTCCAAGCCGAACGGCATAGTCACCCTCGATGTCACAGACGCGAACGGCAAGCCGGTTCGGCATATGTCCAGCGCGGAGATTCCACCTTCGGACGATCCGCTTCCCCCGGTGCCCGACTTTTGGATCGAAAAGCCGGAGCCGATGCCGACCGAGGTTGGCACGAACCGTATCCATTGGGATTTGCGATACGACAATCCTCCGTCGCAGTCCCATAGCTACGAGATCAACGCGAATCCGGGCGAGACTCCGGCGTCGCCCGAGGGGCCGCTGGTTCTTCCCGGGGTTTACACCCTGACTCTAACGGTCGATGGAAAGCAGTACGTTCAAAAGGTCACGGTCAAGAACGATCCTCGATCACCGGCGTCGATGAGCAATCTTCGAGCCCAACATGACCTCCAGATGAAGCTGTATGAAGGAGCCAAGCAATCCTTCGATCTCTACAACCAAGTTGCCGAGATGCGAAAGGCGGTCACCAACATCCTTGACTCTGAACCGTCCGCTGACCTCGCGACCGCGGCTGAAGACTTTGAGTCGAAGCTGACGGCGATTGGGGGAACAAGCGGAGGCGGACGACGTTTCGGCGGATTCCAGCGACCAGGCGGACCGGCTCCCGCACCGACATTTGCTGGCGTCAGCAGTAGCTTCGTTCGCGAGCTTGGAACGCTCGACTCGGGCGATATGGCTCCAAACCAGCCAGTAGTGAGCGCCTGTAAGACCATCGCGGATGAACTGAAGGACACGATGGCACGATGGCAGGCGTTTCTGGCGAAGGACCTCCCGGCATTCAACGCGGTGTTGGCGAAGTCCAACACAAAGCCGATCCCGGCTCCAAAGACCGTCACGGCCCACCGAGGCTAAGGTTCAACGTCCCCTCTCACCCAAAAAAAGTGAGAGGGGACAAACCTGTTACCTTTTTCGTCGCTTCAACATGGCCAGCGCGCCGAACCCTAACACCGCCAACGACGCTGGTTCGGGGACAGTACTAGCCGCCAGTTGACCGCGAATTTCACCGCCCGGAAAAACGGTGGAATGAACGTTGACGTACAGCATTCCGCCAAGCAAATCGAGCTCACTGGCGTCGGTCAACACGAACATGTCGTGGCTGAGATAGGTGGTGCTACCGACCGTTCCCGTCAGGGGAAAGAGCACTGCACCCGAAGTTCCAGGGGCTCCAGTGTGGATATGCGCCGCCGTCGAGGGGCCAAGTAACCCCGACGCACTCGTGTCCATTGTCAACGTATTCGTCACATCGTCGTAGATGCCCGCGACGACTCCGACGGCTGGAGAGGCGTTGGGCGGCACCTCCGAAATTCCGTCAAGAGTCGACGTGACCGCCCACAAGCTCGCGAATGAGGACGCGCTCAGACCCATTCCAATGCCAAACAAAATCACAGTTTTCTTCATGAGATTCAAACCTCACCGGCATGATACGCCCTTTATAGACGCATCGAAAGGTCTACCAGCCCAATCCGCACAAACGGTCAGATTGGCTTAAACATGTCTTAACCGCCCTAGCGGAAGAAGCGCACCGACTTTACGGAGCCGACGACCAGTTGGCCATTTGCGTCAGTCAAGAAGGTCGTTTCACCATCTCCGAGCGGCTTCCATTCACCCCCGGCCAGCATCCAGGTGCCATCGAGCGATCCCAGGACGAGGTTTCCTTGCCATTGAGTCAGACTACGTACGCGCTTACTGGGCGACTGAACTGACTTGGCGACTCCGTCGGCAAGCTCATAGAGGCCACTCGTGTAGGTTCCGACAAAGACTTTGCTGCCAACCAAGGCCATGGAGGTGATCCAGGTATCGCCCAAACCGTTGCCAAAGCCGAGCCGCTTCTCGCCGCCCTTTGCGAATACGAACAGACCATCTTGAGTGCCGACATGGCGGGTGCCATCGAGGACCAGTTGGCAGGTGACTTCCTGCTTACTCATCGCCGGAGGATAGGACTCCTGGAGCGGCTTGTCCGACGTCCGATCGAACCAGCCGCCGTGGCTGCCGAAGGTCAATCCCTTGCCGACCGACGACATCGACGAAACCCACGGCCGCTTAACCGCGCCGTGGAAGACGTCGTAATAAAGGCGATCTTGGGGAACCACGACCTTATCGACCGACCCGTTTCCGTACAGAATCCAGGTTCCATCGGCGTTCGTCGCAACCTGTCGCACGGCCTGATCGCTGACCAGTTTCCACTGCCCATTCGGTTCTCCGATATAGAGGCCCCGCATACCACCCGCAAGCCACTTTCGACCGGAGATGGAGAGGCCCGCAACCCGTTCGCACGGAAATTGGGAGGTAGGAATCTCAGTGACGAGGCTGGGAGCCCGTCCGGCTCCCAGTGCGAGAAGCATCCCTATGGCGAGCATTTCATTTCGCCAATGTTGTGGGCTTGGTCGATCAGCATGACCTTGACGATCCGCCCTTTCTTGGCCGGAAGCTCCAGTCGCCCGTCGTCGGTGGGAATGAAGTCGGTCTCTTCCCCACTGCCAAACACGGCCACCGCACGAGCCAAAGTCTCGCTCGGCTTGAGGTAGTAAAAGCCCTTTTCGACTGATATCTCGCCGGTCGGCGCGGTTCGATCCACTGTGTAGTTCAGCGTCTCTTCGAAGTTCGAGCCGTCGGCTTTGGTCCCTACGATCCGCACCGTGTAATCACCTTCGGCGGCGCTGGCAGGGATATCGAAATTTCCGCCCCAGAACCCTTTGGCGTCCTTCTTCAGATCAAACTCGCGACCATCGGGCAGAATCGCCTTGACCGAAATCGCATCGGGCATTTGGATTCGAATTTCGGGGTCGCCGCCGGTCGAGTTGTTCCAGTTGAGCCTTCGATTCTTTTCCCACTCACGCTTCTGGCGAGCCTCTTCGCGCTGTTGGCGCTGGTACTCGGCTGCCTTTTCGCGGAACAGCTTCATCTCTTCCT
Source organism: Armatimonadota bacterium (assembly GCA_016125185.1). NCBI lineage: Bacteria > Bacillati > Armatimonadota > Armatimonadota bacterium. The sequence goes on from WGMG01000002.1 coordinate 333,452, forward strand.
GCGGCACCGCCAGGAGGGCGGTTTCCGACGATGGAATCTGATACTTCATGCTGAACTTCAGAATGTCCTTGGGCCGGGCGTATTCCATGTGGACAAGCTTTTGATTGGCCCACAGCTTGGCGGTGTCGTCCCCGCGTTCATTCGCTCGGACCACGCCTTTGAGGATTTCGGTGCTGTGGGGCAGGTCGCTCACCACTTCGAATTTGCCCGCGCCGTCGCGGCGACCCATGAATAGCTTGACGGTGCCGTCTTGCGGACCGTTTTCGGGTCGCGCCCAATAGACGTTGGTGAGACCCCGAATCTCGAACGGATCGTTGGGGCGGTTCGTGTGGATCATGCCGACCACGTACGTGTGGCCGTCCTTGTGACGCTGGGCATAGTACTGAACCCAGGTCGGATCGGTCGAAGGGTTGCCGATCGCGGTTCGACTTGCGCCATCGACCGTCACCTTCTTGGTCGTCTGAGACTTTGGAACCGACACCGTACTCGTGAAGTTTTCCAGGCGTCCGTCCAGGCTCTCGACGTCCGGCTCCGGAATTAGGAGCCCTTCGGGACTGTATTCGAGGAAGCCGACGCTAGTCAGTTCGACCTTCAGGTCATACCCTTGGGCCAACGGGAAAATCTGCGCGTGGTAGCTGGATGGCGAGGTCTGGACCATGATGCCCGGGTCCTCGTTCCGGCTTGTGATGGCAGTGTAGATGAACCAAGCCTTGTTCTTGTCCATCAGGGTTCCCGGCACGAATTCGTTCTTGTACCAATAGGCGAACCCGCTGAGGACCGACGGCGCGGGGAGCGAGAACCAGTAGGACGCCTCGGTCAGCTTCTTGGCCGGATTGTCGTAGATGAACAAGCTCTTCTGCTTGACCATCGGCCCCTTCACCACCGTGTCCGTGTGGTGCGATTTCAGCTTGAAAGATTCGTGCGTGTCGCGGTCGTAGACTTGTTCGATTTGTTGAGCAAAAGCCGACAAGCAGATGGACGAGATCAAAACCCCGGAGATGATTCGCTTCATGGCTACACCTTGTTTGAGGACAACCCCGCAATTTTGTCGGCGGTTCCAGGGATTTTTAGTCGATTCGCAAAATGGCGTGGCAGATGCGGCGACGGTTCCAGGTGTAGACGATATGCACGAGTCCATCCCGGGCCTGAACCAGCGACGGGTAGGAGAACTCGCCGGGAATGTCCTCCAGGGTCAGCACCTTCTTCCAATGCGTGGCATCGGTCGAGATGGCGACGCAGAGCGGTGTGCGCTGGGTCTTGCTATCGTTGTAGACCAGCAGGTGGCGACCATCATGGAGGGTGATCGCATCGGTGCCAGAGTTAGGATTCGGAACATCGGTCAACGACATCGGACCCCATATCCGACCATTATCGGGCGAGTCGATGGTAAACAGTTCGCCCTGGCGGGTTCGACCGACGGCTCGCAAATGCGTCCCGCTCAGGTGGAGAATCGATGGCTGGATGGCTCCGATCGTCTTGCCGTCGTTCAGCGGTTCGGTCTTGGTCCAGGACTTCCCGTTATCTTTCGTGGACTCGAAATGAACCTGCCAACCGTGGTCCTCGGCGCTCGATGGGCAAAGGAGCGTCCCGTCTGGAAGCTCGTACGGCTTATTCTTGATCGGCCCAAGGATTCCGTCAGGCAAGCGCATCGAGGCTAACCATGTCTTGCCGTCATCCCTGGACTCGGTTAGCAAGCCCCACCACGTTTGCGGCCCGGTTCCCGCCTTGTAAAACAGGAGCAAAGGGCCGTGCTTGGGCTGGAACAGCACGGGGTTGTAGCAGGCTCGGGGTTCGCCCTCTGGCGAGAGGCCTTTTGCCACTTCTCGCGGCGGGCTCCAGGTCTGGCCATCAAGTTCGGAGAAGTAGATTTTGACGTCGGGGTTACTTTCGGCGGTGCCGCCAAACCAGGCGGCGACGATCTTTCCGCTGTGAGTTTGGGCGATGGTCGCGGCGTGGCACGACGGGAACGGCGCGGACTGGTAGATGAACGACGATCGAACGAGGGTCACGGTCGGCTCCGGCGGTCGCAATCCTGCCGCGACAACAATCAATGTGGGCAGGATCACGCCTTTATTATGCTTCCCGTGCGGGGTCTACTTTTTCTCGTACTTCGCCAGATTCTTGCGCATCAGCTCTTTGATCTCGTCACTCGCATAGGGTTCCTTTTCAGCCATCGCAATGGCATCCTTGGCCCAGGTGATCGCATCGTTCTTTTGGTTCAGGGAGAAGAAGACTTCCGCTTTCATCGCCTTGAACATGAACGCGTTCTGATTCTGCTTCAGGGCATCATCGATGAGGCCAAGTGAAAATCGGTAAGCCTCGGGCGAGAGGTCCTTTTGCGTGGCGAAGATCGAGGACATCATTTGATAAGCGCCGATGGCACCATCAGAATCCTTGAGAATCTTGGCAGACAGGCTTTTGCCCCGGGCAAAGTCGCAATGGTACAGCGACAGCAGTAAGGGGTAGGTCAGCGTGTACTCCAGCTTCGGGCGAAGCTGGACGGCGGAGTCGATGGCCTTCACCGCGCTCTTGTAGTCCTTCTTCTGGACCGCCTCGTCGATGGGCCGAAGCACGCTCACCTGCACCTCTCGCTGTTCGCGGGCGGAGGCAACATCGAACTTTCCTTCGACGACCTTTTCGAGCACGGAATCGAGCTGGGTTAAGCCGCCAATCCACGCGATCTTTCCGTCGCCGTCGATGATGAAGCTGGTGGGCAATCCACCTTCGCTGGCGCGCTTCATCCACGCGTCGGCGATCACATTCTTCGGGCTATCGGCAGCGACGTGGTAATCCATTTGGTCACCCTCGGATTTCACGAATTCCTTCACCTTCTCGGTGGCGTCCTTGTTGTCGGCCAGCGACTCCCAAACGCTCACGCCTACGAACGTCACTTTGCCATCGTACTGCTTGGCCAGCTTAGTCAGGTGAGGGATGTTTTCGCGGCACGGATGGCACCAGGTCGCCCAGAATTCGACGACGTAGAGTTTGCCTTTTTCGAATTCGGGGACCGATCCACCCTTGATCCAGGTAGCGGTTTTGAGAGAGGGGGCGGGGTCGCCGATGGTGATGTACGAATCGGAAGCCGAAGCCATCGAGCAAGCCGCGGCAAGCGCAAATATGGAAGCAAGAATTGGTTTCATCGTTGGTTTTGGGCTCCAGCCTGCGGTCCAGAGACTCCGCCAAAGGTGCCCTTAATCTCGTCTGGATGCTCCTGGACGTATCGGGCGCGCTCTTCGGGGCTCATGGACTTTAGTTTGGCCGAAAGCTCGTTCTTTTCGGGAGTCGTGCTCTGCACACCCGAAGCTGTAGTCTCCGCCGGCTTGGTTCCGCATCCGTACGAGCACCAAGCAACGGTCAGAGTGGCAATGATCAAAAGAAGGTTCGTTTTCATAGACGGTGGGACGCCGGGCTCGGCAAGCGAGCCCCGACGTCGGATCACTCAGGGTTTATCGATGCGGTAGTAGTAATTCTCCCAAGCGCTGCCATAGGGGTATTGGCCGTTGATGATGTCGCCAAGATGATTGGCTTCAGACCATTGCTGAATCTGCGAACTGCCGTAGTGGTCGGCGGGGCGTTTGGAAACCGGCATGTTCTTGGCGTGGCCGTCGACCCATGCAACGTTGGCTTTGTCGGCGTGGACGCCGTAGGTGCTCGGCTGGTAATAGTCGACGCCGCCGATTCCGATGGCCATGTTGAGCTTGCCGGTGTAATCCACCGTGGCGGCATCGACCAAGAGAATCGTCTCGGCGACCGAGTCGACTTGGCTCATGTTTACGGCCTGCCCACTGGCCTTCCACACGTTGGTGTTGGAGGCGTAGCCGAGCGGAACGTTTTGGAAGTTCACCAAGTTGAACGGCGGGTTGGGCCACAGGCCCGAACCGGCGAGTGTCAGGTTGGTGGATGACGGGCATCCGGTGATCGCCTGGTTCTTCATGTATGGATACAGGAGACCGAAGTCGGATCGGAAGGTGGCGGTGAGCGAGCTAAAGTCCACCTGGAAGCCGCCAAACCAGTAGCTTTGGCTCATGACGGGGCCGTTGAAGGTGGCAAGGACGGTCAGCGGAGCGACGTCGTCGTAGTCGCCGTTGTACATGAATGAGGCGGTGCCCGCCTGCTTCATATTGGAGAGACAAGAGGCCTTCTTCGCCGCCGCTTTGGCCTGGGCAAAAACGGGGAAAAGAATGGCGGCCAAGATCGCGATAATGGCGATCACAACCAAAAGTTCGATGAGTGTGAAGGCTCGGATGATTCGTTTCATGATGAAACCCCGGATGATTTCATGCCTAATAGGCACCAGATAACCTTACAAGCGAGGTGTCAACCGAGCGTCAACACGCGATTGGGAGGCTGCCCAGAGCGAGGTCCATCGCCGCATCGATGTCCATTGCCAAGCCCGCCGCCCACGCGGCTTCAAACTTGGCCGAGGAGATTTCGCTTCGCACCTTTTCGAGAGCCCGGGCAGACTCGCGGCGGTCCACTTGCTTCTCCATCGAGCTCAAACCTTGGGTGGCGGCGATGAGGGTCACGGCGATTTCGCCCGCGCCGCTCTCGGCGAGAATCAGCGAATGACAGCGCACCACCTCCATGCACATCACAGAAATGGCGACGTCCCGGACCTTTTGAAGCGCTTCGCGACTGGTGGCGATCGCCGCATCAAGGTTGCCTTTCAGGCGATGGTAACGAGCCACCACCACAAGACCAGCCGCAAGGCTGATGGCGTTATGGTGCCGCTGACTGGCCCGAATCGCTTCGCCCGCTAGGGTCATCGCTTCGTCAAACCGACCTTGATCGAGATAGAGACCGGCAATGTGAACCAGGATCAGCGGATCGGCTTCGCCGTCACGAAATCTCTCCGAGACCTCCCGCGCCTTACCAAAAGCCGCTTCCGCCTCGTCGAGTCGATCCTGGACCCAGAGGGCGCTTCCGATATTCACATAGGTCCGCTCTTGCACCACGCCATTCGTCGCGGAGGCATACTCTAAGGTCTTCTCACAGAGGTCGACGCAGTGCGCGACCTCGCCAAGGTAGCCGGCGCACAGGGCCATGCCGAAGTAGCCAGCAGCGATTTGGTCGCGATCGTCGGTCGCCAACGCCACCTCCAGCGACCGCTTGCACGCCTGATACGCGGCTCGAAATTCGGACTTCCTCAGGTGGGTCGTGCCCAGCATCCGAAGCAAAGACATTTGGGCCTTGGGCTCGACCGGGTGAAATTCAGCCAATTGCGCGAGGTGGCGGATGCAGTACTCCTCGCTGGCCTTAGTGCCGCGCCCATCCCAAACGGTGGAGAGCGAAACCAGGAGGCGAATCGCAGATTCGAGTTGGCGATCCTGGGCCAGCCAGTCGAGGGCGGCAAAGAAGTTTTGGTAGTCGCACTCGATTTCCGCCGTAAGGCGGCCTCGTGCCTCGGCATCTCGATAGACATCGTCCTTGGTCGCGACTTGGAGAAAGTGTTGGGCGTGGCTTGCCCGCAACTGCGCCGCTTCATCGCTGGACAAAACCTCCTCGCCGTACTCGCGAAGCGTTTCGAGCATTCGAAATCGCATCTCGTCAACGATCGGGCATTCGTCGGTTGCCACTAGCGATCGCTCTTGCAGGTCGAGAACCATGTCTCGCCACGCTTCGAACGCGGGAGGCTCCTCGTGGTCCAGAAAGGGAGCACACACGGCGAACGACGACTCGATGCTGAACCCACCTCGAAAGATCGAAAGCGACGCGAAGAGTCGCCGGTACTTCGGCGAAAGACACTCATAGCCATAGTCGATGGCGGCGCGCAGGCTCCGATGGCGCGGCGTGACATCGCGGCGGCGGCTCGTGAGAGCGGCCAGTCGGTTATCGAGTTGGCGAACAATCTGGGCCGGAGTGGCGGAACTCGAGAGTCCGGCCGCAATTTCGATAGCCAGCGGAATTCCTTCCAGCTTATGGCAGATCGCGGCGAAATGCCGGGCGTTATTGAGGGTCAGTTGGACGTCCGGCCGGATCGCCTGACATCGGTCGAGCATCATCTGTATACTGGGCAATTCAGCAAGGTGGGCAACCTCTTCTCGTGTCTTGTAGGTCCGCTTGTCGTCGGGCACAGGAAGCGGCGCGAGAGGGACCTGACTCTCGCCTTCGATGCCCAGAACTTGTCGCGAGGTGACGATGCAACGAAACTCCGGGGCTTTGTGGAGCAGGTCCGCCACCACGAGCGCGCCATCGTCGACCAGGTGCTCGAAGTTGTCGAGGATGACCAGCGCGCGACCGTCCTTGACCGCTTCTCGAATTTGGACGATGGGGTTCTGGCGCACCCGGGCTCGCGGAGCCAAAGTGCTGAGGACGCGGTCGAGAATCTGGTTGGCGTTCTCGATCTCCGCCAGGGAAACGAACCAAACCTTCCAGCTTGGGTCACGCATCAAAGCGCGCCCTACCTCGATAGAGAGGCGGGTTTTGCCGGTCCCGGCGGGCCCAAGGAGAGTGAGAAGGCGGGTTCCTTCGCCTCGAAAGTGGTTAGCCACCATGTCGATTTCGGCTTCGCGCCCGAAAAAGCGTGTGATTTGGACAGGAAGGCTCGGCTCGGCCCAACTTGGCTCCTTCGCTTCCGGCTCGGTTTCCACCACGGGCCCCAACTCGGTAGCCGGTTGGGCGCTCCGAGTAGTCATCGCACGAGCCCGGCGAACGAGCCCCTGGGCCGGATCGTCCGGCTCGCAGTCTAACTCTTGCCGTAGGATGCGCACCAACTCCTCGTACTGCTGGACCGCGCTAGTCGGCCGATTGACCTGCAGATAATGCCGCATAAGGTCCACATGCCAATCCTCGTTCAGCGGCTCCTTGGCGAGGGCGAGGCGCAGGTAATGGATGGCGTCCTCAGACCTCCCCATGGCTTCGCAAGACTCAATCATTGTGCCCAGGAGCGATAGGTACAGGTCCTCCAATTCAAATCGGAATCCAAACAGCCAGTCGTCATCGAAGCCTGGCATCAGAGGTCCGCGATACAGCGCGATGGCTTCTCGCAGGAGTTCAAATTTGGCGGACGGCTCTCGTTCATCACGGGCACGGTTTGCCAATCGCTCGAACTCGGCGACGTCCGTGACAATCGCTTCCGGGTTCAACGAAAGCATGGCCTGATTGATTCTGAGGATCGACCCCGCCGGTACTTCAGGCGGCTCAATGACTTGTCGGAGCGAGAACAGAGCCTGACGAAGGTTGCGGCGAGCGACGCCAGGGTCGAGGTCTGGCCAGAGCAACTCCGCTACCTCGTCGCGCGAATGCAGATGATTGCGACTGAGGGTGAGAAAGGCAAGCAAGGCGGCGACGCGACGAGTCCGAAAGCGGTCAGTGACTCGCCCTTGGCTCCGAAGCTGGTACGTGCCGAGCATCTCGACCCGCCACATTGCACCCATAGCCAAGTATACGACAGGGCTCAAAGGGGACGACAAAGGTCCCCTTTAAGCTGATCCCAACGAGGTTACTTTCTTCGGCGTCGAGCCAAGGCGAGAAGGCCAAGGCCGAGAACTGCAAAGCTGGCTGGCTCGGGAGCCGGTGTTGCGAAGCCCTGTACGACCACCACACGGTTGCCACCGCCGAAAGTCGAGAACAGGAAGTCACCGGTTACCGGATCGATGAACGCGCCCTCTGCTCCGCTCAGGCCATTCATGAAGACCTTACGCGACGCTTCGATCGGATCGCCATTCGCATCGACGTCGTAGGTGCTGACCACGCCCGCCGAATACTCAGACACGAGCATCGAATCGCCAAACAGAGCCGATCCAAGCGGAACATAGACGAAGCCCTCAGGGCCACCCGACAGAGTCGCGGTCTGCGTGAGCGCCGTAATGTCGAAGAGCCCCATCCCATCGGGAGAATAGGTGGCATCATAGAACTGGCCGCCGCTCCAACTGGAGACCTTCATTCGTCCGGCAAATGTCCGACCGGCAGGTCCGAAATTGACCGCGCTGTGCGAACTGGCCGCGCCGAGAGCGCCCATGTCGATCACCTTATCGGGAGATGTGCTTCCGGGAAGGTATTCGCTGAGCATGTTCACTGGCCACTGGGATGCAAAGAGCACGCCTCCGGGTCCATAGCAAACGCCACCGTCGTTGTAAGGAGCCTCAGCATACGTCGATGCAGTGCCCGTGAAGCCGTTGATGTGTCCATTCACATCGCGGGTCACTCCCACCGAGTAGAGCATTCCGGCCGAGCCGTTTGCGGCCCCACCGATGAGAAGCGTATTGTTGTCGCCCGCCAACAAAGTCAGGCCGCCGTAATTGGCGGGAACGCCGTCGATGGACCCCAAGTCCGTGTAGCTGTAGGAACCCGCAAAATACGGGTCGATGGTTTGCGCATGCGCCATTGGAACCACCACGAACAAAGGAAATGCATAAAGCAGTCTTTTCATGAGTTTTTAACCCCTCAAAACCTCAGTATAAATGCGAGGATGGATTTTTTCCGCAGAAAAACCTTTTCTCCACCGAATTGACCAGAAAATCTTGACACGAACTCGCAATTTTGCTGGTGAATCCCTCCCAATTCGGCTTCAAAACGCGAGAAGAAAATGCCGCACTGGTGTGGAGATTTAGAGACAAAAAGATGCGTCTCATTTAGCCCCGTCTTCGGGTCGACAAGGCTATCTACAGGCTCGTTCAGATTCAAAATCTGATATACTGTTCCTCAATGCCGAATCGGTCCCGAAGGGCCGAACGGGGGAACCGAACCGAATTTCTTGGGGTGTATCGCAGTTTGATGCGTAGGACAGCACTCAGTCCAAACCCGACAGCTAACCTCGTAGGCGATCATATAGGTGCAGCTGAGGCGAAATCTCGTCCCTTTGTACCTCACGACTAAAAACCGGGAGGTTAAATGCAAACAAATCAGGACCGATCGATAGGCGGTTCGGTGTTGCCGCATAACAACACCAGTCATAAGCCATTTTCGGGCGAACTTCTGCTCGATGGTCCACTTCCAACCCCAGGTCGGCGACACGCCGTCCAGTTCCCACGAACGGACAATCATCGCCTGGACCAGGACGAGGCGTACTTCTATCTCGTCGAGGATGGCGAACGCAAGCGGATCCGCTTCCACGACTATGGAGAAATTTACCGACGCAAGGGCTTGTACGAACAGCTCTTCTACAGTCGGTTGAAGTGCTCGTCGCCTAAGCGAATGGCGGAATGGCTCTCGAAAGCGTGCATCGAAGCAGGCGAGCCGATGCAGACCATGCGCGTGCTTGACCTCGGAGCAGGCAACGGCATGATGGCCGAAGCGCTGCAGGCTTATGGCGTGGCAAGAATCGTCGGTGTGGACATTCTGCCCGAAGCCAAACTGGCGGCCGATCGCGACCGTGCGGGAGTCTACGACACGTATTACGTTGCCGACCTTACGGCGCCCGGCACCAAACTCCAGTCCGAGTTGGAAGAGTGGGAATTTGACTGCCTGACCACCATCGCCGCCCTTGGCTTTGGCGATATTCCGCCTGCCGCGTTCATCAACTGCTACAACTTGGTGCGCGATGGAGGCTGGGTGTGCTTCAACATCAAGACTTCCTTTATGAGTGAGGCGGACCAAACCGGATTTTCCACGCTCATAAGGCGAATGATGCTGAACGAAGCGATCGAAATCCACCGGATGATTCGCTACCGCCACCGATTCTCCATCGATGGCGAACCGCTGAGCTACTACGGAATCGTGGGCCGCAAGCGAGGGGACATTCCGGAAACGGACTATGTCTCAATTGCCTGATCAGGGCGAACCCGTCGTAAGTCTTCGCAACGTTAGCAAGTCTTACGACGACGGTCAGACCTTTGCGGTGAAGGATGTCAGTTTCGACATCGAACGGGGAGAAGCGCTGGTGCTTCTCGGCTCTTCCGGCAGTGGCAAGAGCACCGTACTAAAGACCATCAACCGTTTGGTCTATCCGACTTCGGGGGAGGTCGTGATCCGTGGTCAGGATACGGCGAATGTCTCCACGGTCGAGCTGCGGCGCTCGATCGGGTACGTCGCCCAAGGCATCGCCCTCTTCCCTTTCCTTCCCGTCTGGGAAAACCTCGGGTTGCCGTTGCGGCTGAAGAATGTGGGCAAAGCCGAACGGCGGTCGCGCGCGATCGAGGCGATGTCCTGGGTGAGTCTCGCTCCCGAACTCGCCGACCGCATGCCTCAACAACTTTCTGGTGGTCAGCAGCAGCGCGTAGGCGTAGCGCGCGCGCTCTTGGCGGGGGCCGATCTTCTGCTGATGGATGAACCCTTCGGTGCTCTCGACGCAGTGACTCGAGAGTCTTTGCAGGAAGAGGTCGTGCGCCTAAAGACGGAGCGAAACGTGACTGTTCTCTTCGTGACCCACGACCTTTTTGAGGCACTCACCATCGCCGATCGAATCGGCGTCATGCACGAAGGCGTGCTAGAGCAGATCGGTCGTCCGGCGGAGATCATGGCGAATCCGGCAACGGACTTTGTCCGCAAGCTATTCGAGAAGCCACTTCAGCAACTTCAGACTCTGGGGAACCGCCAATGAAGCTCTTCGACCTGCTCCACAGCCGAGCCGATGAGCTCAGTCTTCGCCTGGTAGAACATCTCAAACTCGCCTTGACGGCGACAGGGATCGCCGTCGTAGTCGGAGTCTCGCTGGGCTACCTCGCCGTCCGGTCGAAGCATCTGCGCGACACCGTTCTCGGCGTCGCCAGCATCCTGCAGACGATCCCTAGCCTTGCGCTTCTCACCTTTCTGCTTCCCTTTCTGGGCATTGGCACCACGCCAGCCATCGTGGCGCTGACGCTTTACGCCCTCCTGCCCATCGTGCGGAACACCTATGCAGGTCTCAGCCAGGCACCGCCCGCGATGATCGAGATGGCGAACGCGCTCGGCCTTTCGGGAACGCAAAAACTGTTTTGGATCGAGGCCCGCTTTGCCCTGCCGTTCATCATCGCAGGCATTCGCACCGCGGCGGTCGTCAGCGTTGGCATCGCCACCCTTTCGGCCTTTATCGGTGCCGGTGGGCTCGGCGTGTTCATCAACCGTGGACTCGCCATCAACAACACCGATCTCGTACTATTCGGCGCAGTTCCGGCCGGTCTGCTGGCCCTGTATATCGACTTCTGCCTGGCCACCGCCGAGGGCTATCTTAAGCCGCTACCCAAAAAGCTTCCGCTTGGCATCCAGTCCGGTGTGCTCGCTTTTCTCGCTCTGTTCACGGTTGTCGGACTACATTCACTGACCAAGCCCAAACTGGCGGCCATGAACACGGGCGACAAGGTCGTCGTTGGTTCGAAAAACTTCACCGAACAATTGATTCTTGGACACATGATGGCGATTCTGCTGGAAGACAAATCCAACCTGCGTGTTGAACGAAAGCTCAACCTCGCCGGGACGGCAGTTTGCCAGCAGGCTCTGGTCGATGGCGGCATCGACATGTATCCGGAATACACCGGCACCGCGCTCCTGTCGGTCCTTAAAGTCGACGCTCCATCGGACGCCGACGAGGCTTGGAAGGTCGTTCAGGAGGAATACTCGAAGAAGTTCAACCTCGACTGGCTCCCCAAATTGGGTTTTGCTAACACGTATGCGCTGGCCGTACGATCAGAGCAAGCGGAGAAGAACAATTGGGAGACCGTTTCCGATCTTCAGCCCCAGGCAGGCAAACTCAAGGCAGGTTTCACCGCCGAATTCTTGGAGCGTGATGATGGCTATCCGGGCCTCAGCAAGCGGTACGGATTCAAGTTTGGGTCCACCGTCGATGTCGATCCCGGGCTGATGTACGACGCGGTTCACCTCAAGAAGGTGGACATCGTTTCCGCCTTTTCAACCGATGGGCGAATCGCCGCCTACAATCTGAAACTTCTTGAGGACAATCGGCATTTCTTCCCACCTTACGACGCCGCCATCGTGGTTCGGCATGCTCTGCTCGAAAAACACCCCGAGGTTCGGGATATCCTTGAAAAGCTGTCGGGAAAGCTCGATGAGGCCACGATGCAGAAGCTAAACCTGGCCGTGGACCGAGATAAGCGCCAGCCCCGGGACGTCGCTCGCGAGTTCCTGGTCAAACAAGGCTTAATCGACAAATGATACCGACGTTCACCGTGGCAACCCTCGTTGTAAAGCAGGAATGGCTCCGCGCCGGAGGCATCATGCTCGCGTTCCTCCTCGGGTGGCTGATCATCGCCGTCATCGGCAAGAAGATCTTCAAGAAACTGGTCGCCAAGACTAATTCCCAACTGGACGACATCATCCTTTCGGCCCTTCATGGGCTTGCCCAGTGGGCGGTCATCATCGCGGGCGCGTTCTTCGCCTTCCGCGAAGTCTCGGCCGCCGAACCGGAGACGACGATTTGGACGATGATCGGACGGGGTTTCACGATCGCCTGGATCATCCTGGCCATCGCCTCCGCGATCCGAATTTTCAATGCTTACTCGCAATGGAAGATCGAGCAGACGCTGGAGGTCCATGCCGACTCGCTTCGCGACGTAGCCACCCGAGTCCACTTCTTCCGCAAACTGCTTATTGCGGTCGTTGGCATCATCGGCGGACTCTACATTTTGTCGGTAGCCGGGGTCGATACGAGTCCGATCGTGGCGGGCGGCGCGGTTGGCGGTATCGTCATCGGTATTGCCCTACAGGACACGCTTTCGAACGTGTTCGCCGGGTTCTTCCTCAACATCGACCGCCCGGTCAAGATCGGCGACTTTATTCGCCTCGAAAGCGGGCAAGAGGGGTTCGTCGAGGAAGTCGGCTGGCGCTACACCAAGGTTCGGCTTTATGCCAACAACCTCGTCATCGTCCCCAACCATAAGCTGAGCCAGAGTACGATCACCAATTTCAACCTACCCAGCGGGCCGCTGTCGGTGTACATGACCTGCGGCGTTTCGTACGATAGTGACCTGGAATATGTCGAAGAAGTGGCGATCCGGGTCGCGCGGAACGTGCTTGAGACGGAGCCCGGCGGCGACACCGAGTGGGACCCGGTCGTGCGGTTCAAGGAGTTTGGCGATTCCTCGATCAACTTCACAACCGTGCTTCGTGCGCTAGATGTGGACTCGCAGTACCGAATCCAACACCAGTTTGTGAAACAGCTTCATCGAGCGTTCAACGAGGAAGGCATCGAAATTCCGTTCCCAATTCGGACCGTGATCATGAAGAACGATGGTCCGAAGAAGGAAGGGCCCTCACAGTAGGGCGGGAACTAAAAATTTCCTGACCTTGTCTGCATTGGTTAACGAGGCCCGCAATTGTGCGGGCGGAGTTGGGAAGGAGTGGTCATATGTTGCTTGCCGCCGTCGCAGTCGGATTCATGCTCGTATCTGAGCCGAACTCGCAGGCCGTGTTTGCCTACGACGCCGTCAAAGCTATCCTCAGCGGCGAATCGCCCCAGCTCCCCACCACCAAGACCGCCAGCCACGGTGTATTCATTACCATCGAATCCCAAGGCAAGATTCTCGCTTGCCGAGGTGCACTCGAAGCCACCGAGCCAACCCTCGAACAAGAAATCCTCTCGACCACACGCTCGGCTTGCCAATTCGACCCTCGCTACCATCAGGTTCGAATCGACCCCGGCAAGCCATTCAATGTCACCATCACCATCGTCCGACGCCAAGAAGCGATCGACTCAGTCCGAACTCTTCAGCCGAAGGACGGGCTCGTGCTGCGCTCATCGTCGGGAGTCGGAGTCGTCCTCCCGTGGGAAGGTCGCAACCCCGACACCCGCCTGTCCTGGGCGTACCGGAAGGCTAAAACGCCCGAAGGAACCTCCGTCAGCCTCAAACGCCTGATCGCCGACCGTTATCGCTACCCGGAACCCTAAAACCATGCTTGCCGCCATTACGCTTGCCGCTATCCTTGCTTCGCAGACACCCCAGGCCAAAGCCGCCAAAGCCGCCAAAGTCGCGAAGCCAGTCTCAACCGAGGTCAACCTCTTCATCGCTGGCAACGTGGCTCCATCAGCCAAGATTCACCTCTTCGTGAACTCGAAGAACGTACGCCAGGTTCCCATTCGCATCTACAAACTACCGCTCGAAGATCTGCGACACCAGTACGACCCCCGGCGGACCAAACCAACACCTGGTGGCCGCCCCGTTCGAAGTTTCAGTCTGGATGTCGCGGGCAAAAAGAAGACCCTGCCCGCTCCGCAGGACACATACTATCAGCGGCAATCCAATATCCTGAACTTGCCACCCGGCTACTATCTGATTGAAGCGCCCGGCTACAAAGGCCAAGCGTGGGCGACGATGAACGTGACTAACCTGTCGATCATCGTGAAGCGCGGCGAGAAGCACGCCCTCACCTGGGTGACCGACTATAAGTCGGGCCGAGCGGTCTCCGGTGCGACGATCATCACATACCGCGATGGAAAACAGTCAAAGACCGGACAAACCGATCGCGAAGGCATTTCGACTCTCGACATTCCGCCTGGGCAGGACGTTGTGGTCGTGAAGACGGGCCGCGACGCGGCGGCGGTCAGTGTGGTCGGCACGACCCGCGAGGGGCAAGTGGTCAGCCATATGCAGTTCGACCGGCCAGTCTACCGACCCGGCCAAACCGGCATGTTCAAGGCGATTCTGCGCCGCATCCACGGCCTTGGCTACTCGCCCATCGCGAACGATTCAGTCACGATGGAGCTGTTCGATTCGCAATCGACCTTGCTGGACCGCCAAGAACTCAAAACGACAGCGATGGGCACGGTCGCCGGTAGCTTCAAGCTCCCCAAAGAAGGCGGCCTCGGCTACTACTCGGTCCATCTTCGTAAAGGCGACGAAAGTCTTGCCTACGAAGACTTCCAGGTCTCCGAATACCGCAAGCCTGAATTCAAAGCGACGTCCGAGTTCTCGCAAAAGCGATACCTGTCCGGTGAGCCGATCAAGCTGAAACTGTCAACCGAATACTACTTCGGGGCTAAGGTGCCCAACGCCCGCGTGCAAGTGATGGTTCGCCGCTCGCCGATGTCGTGGGGCGGAGGTGGATTCGAGTATTCGGATGGCAACCTCTATGCGGGCGACACCTACGCGGCCAACCAGGTCGTTCTGAACGACTTTCGGACCACGGCGGCGGACGGTACGCTCCAGATCGAGATTCCAACGACCAGCGAAGCGACCGATTTTCAATACTCGTTCGACTTCACGATCACTGACGGCGCAAATCGGCAGATCAAGAATGCGGCCTCGATTCCGGTCTACGCTGCCTCAATCCGCACCTCGGCCGAGCCGACGGTCGGCTATGTGCCGCTTGGCCGCCTGCTCCCGCTCGAAGTCCGGCTCGCCGACCTCGATGGCAGACCAGTTAGCGGACAAGTGACCGTCGAGCTTCGCCACAGTGTGTGGGACGAAAAGCAGAAGCGCAACATCGAGCAGACGCTGGAAAGTACGACGGTGCAGGTTCCCGTGAGCGGAAAGGTGAAGGCATCCATCCCCGCCAAGGAGCGCGGCTACCTCTCGATCGTCGCAACGGCCAAAGACTCCGGCGGTCGTGTAACCCGATCCCGAAGCGGAATCTATGTCGCCGATCCGTTCTCCGAGCCCGACGAGCAGAAGAAGCCGCCGAACGTCAATGTCCGATTGGAAAAGAAGGACTACGTGTTGGGCGATACGGCTCAGGGGTTTGTCGAATCGAACCGTCCCGGCCATCCGATCCTGCTCACGATGGAGAGTTCGGACCTGATCTCGTACAAGATATTGAGCAAGCCGGGCCCGTTTTCCTTCAAGCTGGACGCCCCTTCCAGCCCGAATATGACCTTCGCCGTCAGCCAATGGGTTGAGGGCGGGCACTACTCGGGTGGAACCATGGTTCGCGTGGTTGACCCGGCCCGACGCCTTCAGGTCTCGGTAAAGCCGGACAAGACCGAAGTCGCCCCAGGCGACCACACCAAGTACACCGTCGAGACCCGCGACTCCAACGGCAGACCGATCAGCGCCGAGGTTGGACTTCAGGTCATCGACGAAGCGATCTATGCCGTGCAACCCGACCAAACCGCTAACCTGATCGATACATTCTGGGGCTACCGCGAACCGGGCGTGCAGACCGTCGATTCGGCCCCGCAGGAAATGTCAGGCGGCGCGTACCAGATGCAGAAAAATGCGAACAAGGACGCTCCGATGCGAACTCAGTTCGTAGACACCGCCTATTGGAACCCGTTCGTCCAAACCGGTTCCGACGGCGAAGCGACGGTTGAATTCGATATGCCGGGCAATCTGACGGCTTGGCACACGACCGCCCGAGCGGTCACCGAGAGCACACAAGTCGGTCAAGCCGAAGCGATGACGCGCTCAAGCCGACCGATTACCTTGCGCCTCGCCACTCCTCGCCAGATGGTGGTCGGCGACAAGCTCGACCTGATCGGCACCGTCACCAACCGAACGACCAATCCGCAAAGCGTTCGGGTGCAGGTCAAAGTTGGCGACGAGACGCAGAACTACCAGGTCTCGGCTCCGGCCACCGGCGACGCAAAGGTTCATATCCCGCTCGATGCCAAGGCGTTGGGCAACCTACCCGTACGCGGCGAAGTGTTCGACGCTAGCGGAACCCGGTTGGATGGGCTCGAAGTCGGCGTGCCGGTCAACCCGAACGGCGTTCCCTTCCGCGAGGTCACCGCAGGACGAACCAAGGGCGGAAAGATTCCCTATACCGTGCCTGCCGACGGCATCTTCGGGTCCCAAAGCGCCAAGGTGCGCTTCTATCCAGGGGCGAAAGCCATGCTTCCCGTCATCGAGCGAAACCTTCTCGATTCGTCGCGGTACACGCCAATCGTCGCGGCCGAACAGGTCGAAGTCGCGGCGGGCCAGAACATTCCCTGGATGGATGACCGAATCCGCGAGCCGATCGCGATGCTGGGTCGCACTCACCAGTCGACCGGCTGGGGATGGTGGGACGAAGGTTCGCCCGATCCGGTGATCACCGCCCGCGTCCTGCGCGGACTGGCAGCGACAAAGAACTATCCCGAATGGGAGGCTCTGCGCGGCAGTGCCCGCTCGGCGGCTGAGTACCAGTACGGTCACGTGCAGTTTGCCGAATACCGGGCGCTCCTGGTCGAAGCCCTCGCCTTGGACGGTTCGGATAAGGCCAAGCCATGGACGGCCGAGGTGGACGAATCCAAGACGCCGATTTCGCCGACGGCCCAGCTTGCCCTTGCCAATGCGCTCGCGCTCACCGGCAATACGGCCCGGGCCAAAGAGAGGGTGACCGCCCTCACGGCACTCGTGTCGCGAGGTACGACCAGCTTCCTGCCCGTTGGCAACGGCGTGGGATGGACCGGAAGCGAGTTGGAAGCCAACGCTCGCTTGCTCGACCTTCTGCTCCGCCTTGATTCTGACAACCCGATCATTGACGGGCTCGCCGATTGGGTCATCGCTCACGCCTCCTCGTACATGGGTCCCGGCGACTCCATCGCCGTCCTTCGGGCGATCCACCGGTATTCGGACGCTCGACCGTCCGCCGACCGCGTCGGAACCCTGCACGTCAAGGCCAACGGCGTCGAGGTTCCGGTAACCCGACAGCCCGACGGAGAGTGGGCCGAAGCCGACATTCCTGCCGACGCGGTCGGAAAAGCAATCGAAGTCGATGGCGTCGATCAGCCTCTACGCTACGTGCTGGAAGCAAAGGCCTACCACAAGGCCGAGAACGAGGTCAGTAACGGCATCCGAACGATGATCCGCTGGGAGGTCATGAACCAGGCGGGATCATGGGAAGAGCTGAACCGCGCGATCAAACCGAACGAACCCATTCGGGTTTCGGCGATCGCCTGGGGCGACTCGGTGACCGACGCCGTTCGCGTCGTGATTCCGATTCCCGCTGGGTTCGAATACGTCGATCAGGATCGACTGACCTACGCTCGCCAAGAGGTTCGCGATGGAGCCGTGATCTACTACACCGTGCTGGCCAACAGCTTGCCCGCCACCTTCCGCTTCTACCTCCGCGCCGAATCGGACGGAACAATATCCGTTCCCGCCGCCATGGTCGAGGCGATTCGCCGAGCCGAGGTACACGGCAACAGCAACGCCCTCAGCGTAACCGTCAAGGGAGAGTAATGATCTCGGTCGTCCTAGCGCTGGCTTTGGCAGGTGGTCCCTCGGGAGGGCCGCCGCTGAAAGGCGACTCAGTGTCGCCCTTCGAGATGGTTCGGCCCGAGGGCGGCATCTACGAATGGAAGCCTGGGCGGGTCACGGTTCTGTGTGCCTTTGCCTACTGGTGCGACACCTGGAAGACCCAGCGAGTGCGACTCATCCAGTCCCGAAACAAGCTGTCGGGATTGCCGGTCGATTACCTGGGAATCAGCGTGGATGGGCACTGGCTGGACGTCGATAAGAAAGCGGATTGGTCTCAGCGTCTGATCGACTCGGGAAGCCGTTGGAGCCAGAAGCATGGCATTGACCGCGTTCCCTATACGCTCGTGATCGACCCGAGCGGTACGGTTACGTGGGCTGGTTACGGCATCTCGCGAAGCGAGGACATCGTGCGCGAGGTTCGCAACGCCATGGCCGAACCTGAGCCGACAAGCGGCGCCGTATATCTCACGTTCGACGACTTCCCTGCCAAAGCCAACAATGCGGAATTGCTCGATACGCTTCGGAGGCTCGACGTTCACGCGAATTTCTTCGTCATCGGTGAAAATGCGTCGGCTGACCCCAAATGGGTCGATCGCGCGGTGGCCGATGGCCACCAGATGGACGTACACGCATGGCATCACGACGCCAAGAACGACGACCCCGCCCGGTGTCGAACCTGGCTGGCCAAGCGGACCGGCATTAACCCGACCTGGGTGCGCGGTCCGGGGTCAAGCGTGATCCAAGACTTTTCGGGCTCGACGTTCTCCGCAACCGAAGTCGATCCGTACGACTTCCTCCGACCTGGAGTAGGTGAGCTCGAGCGGCGAATCTTTGGTCGCCTGAAGCCGAATTCGGTATTGCACCTCCACGCTGGAGTGGTGGATACGATTCAGGCCCTACCGGACATCGTCGAGCGGGCACAGAAGTTGGGACTACATTTTGAGCTATTGCCGCAGGCAACTAACTGAATGGATTTCGTCCTCCACTTCGTAGCTTAATATTCGGAACAGCTAAACCCAAGCCCTTGAAGATCACGCCGAAGAGCCAGGGCCTGAGTGCCCAGTAATTCGTCCCCCATGTTGCGAAACATCATTGCTGCAAATTCGTTTGCTATCGTTGATCGAGGCGAGCGAAGCATGAGGCCGCAAGCTTCCTCAAACAGGTCGGGAGCAACTCGGGCTTTATGCTGGGTGGCTCGAAACAAGGCGTAGACAAACTGCTCGTCGGGTCCATTCAGACTCTGCGCGAAGCTCGCGAGGAACGACTTCGGATTGGAGAGGGAAATCCCAACGATTAGCAGTGGGTAGTAAAACTGCCCAGCGTCATTGAACCAACAACGGGCAATCATATCGCCATGCTCTTCCTCTTCCAGAACATCGATTAGCGTTGTAATCGCTCGGTCATCTCCTTGGAGGATTCCTTCCTTGAACCTTTCGAGCTCTGCGAATAACACTTCGCGGCGGAGTTCAGACATGGCCGGAAACGGAATTGGAGTTGAAGGTCCCGTCGGCTTCCGAGGCTGATAGAACTCACCTGGATGACGGACTCGAACCGCCTCTTCGGCATCCGCCTTCCTTTTCCGCCGTTCAGACAGCCAGACGCCAAAACCGGCCGAGATTACTAACAAAACGTACATCCAGACTTCCGAACTGGAATCGCTCCTTTCAGACCCACAGCCGACGACGAAACCTACCACAGGCAAGATCGCCACGATTCGCAAAGGGAAGCTCATTCGTGGCGACATGGCTAGTTCCATTTTGTCACTAACCTCTGGCACCACAACCTAGAAATCGAAATACAGATGTCGATGGCTTCGGCAACCCGGATTGAACCCTTGCCCGCAGTTCGGACATTGGCTCTCGCCCTCCAAGTACTCGCGGATCGTCAGCCGATGTCCGCACGCTCCGCAGAGAATCACCTCTTCATCCTGGTCGCTCTCGCTCCACCGCAGAGCCGGATGTCCGGCCAAAGCCTCGTGGCAGTCCCAACAGCACCAAAAGGTTCCACAACACGGAAATTTCAGGGCGACGACATCGGTCGGACCATGCCAATGGGCGCACTCAGACCGGGGTCCAACTTCGACCCCGAAGACCTCGGTTCCGAATAGTTTGATCACAAGAGTAATTGATCCATAGATTTTGGGACGTAGTGCCATCAACGTGACTTGCCCCGGACTTCAAGTCAGAGATACCTCGACACATATACCGATTACTTGGCATGCCACCTCTAATCTTGGGCTTCCAACCGCCGCTTTATGATTTTGTCATATGCTCCAACGCCTTCACTTCTGACTAACCTACCATCTGCAGCGTTCTCTCTTTCACCGCAAAGCTGAGCCACGATTTCGTGAAAGTTTCTCAAGGATTTTGCTTGTGAGAGCGCGGTCTCGAAAACGGACTGCCTTAAGTTGGCACCAAATGCAGGAATAAAGTTTGCGTAAACGCTAAAGGCGTCCAATCGCTGGTCGATCGGCAATTGAAATACTACGACGAAGGCCACAGTCCCTTTCACGTGTATAGGAACGTAGACCTGAAAGCAACCTTGGTCAAGGCCCAACATCTTTCGAAGGCACTCGATTCCTTGCTGGCGGTCCAGATTCATCTTGCCGCAAATTCGCGGACCAATTTCGGAGGGTCGCCGATTGTGAGTTGTCAAGCTACCGCTCTCAAATGTAGTGTCCAATCGGCATTTGTACGGTTCGCGAAGTGGAGATTCTAGGGCAACCCGGGAAACTTCGTCCAACGCCTTCCACTGTTGAGGGGCAAGTATATATCTGTAACTGTAGGCATAATCCCCAATTCCATGAACGCTTCTTTGAACTGGTGTCCTCTGAGCAAGAAGAATAAGCGGCATCGCTTGATGGCCAATACGCTTATCGCTAAGACGCACATGCTCGCCCTGCGATTCAATAACGTAACGAACTCTCAACGTCAACTCTCGATAGAGATCATCATTGGGAAGTGTTTCCAAGGGCTTTGGCTTGCGACCAGCCACGCCACCCGAAAGAAAACGAATTGCTTCAAACGTAATCTCCGCAACCTTCCTCCGTCCGAATAGCATCGAAATGATGTTTGGGTAATCGTCAAAAGTTTTCTCAACTTCACGATCTAGAGGGAAAACGCGTATTCGGAATGCAAGCTTAGAGTCATCAAAGGAATGGCCCGAGAGGATGAACTCATGAAAGGGCCGCTTCGACCAATTTTTGACTTGTTCAATTTCCCTTTTTCCTATTGACCTCCAGGTCGGGTCCTTCCCCACATTATTTGCGCTTGACTTGGTTCCTCCATAAACTTCGATGTATGCTGCCCCGACCGTCATGCCGTAAAGCAGGAGAATGGTGTCCATGACAGCATAGAATGCAATGCCTTTAGCTCCGTAGGTCATCGGAAGGCATCTAATCGAGTCTGCGGCCTCATTAGCAGCAAGAGATAAATAGTTGTAGTCTAACTCCCCAATTTCTGGAAAACAATGCACGTTCACAGTTCCAAATTTACCCCTTTCAATGGGGTTAATTTGCCATATATTGAACTCGAACGGGAGCGCTTGGTTCACTATTTGCCCGGCCATCATCGGCAATTTCTCGGAATACGTTACATGAGGAATTGCACTTATTGACTCCTCATGCCGGTGTAAATACCGGGCCGATCGGAAGAGGGACGAAATTTGGTGTAAAAAATAGGTAGGTTCCTCCAAGAAAGGAACCTAGGATAGGAATCAAGAAATGAACAAGTTCTTCATCAAAGCTTGGGGCTTTGCCGGCGAAACCCCAACGTCGTTACTGCCGGATAATTCCACGAGCCTCGTGGCAATTGGACGTGAAAGCAATGAAATCAAGGTAAAACTTGAGCAAATTCGCGAGCAACAGGGCCTCGAGCCAGTCGTGGTTTGGAAATATACGGGGTACGTCGGAGACATAGGAATGATCCCGATTTACGTCGTTGCAACCGGCCACTTCAAATCTCTAACTATCAATGAAATCTTCGTCCTTGACGAGGCCGGGCCGCACCAGGCTCGTCAGGAAGCCTATCGCCAAATGCATCATTATGTAACCGGCGTACTGGGCTACCGAGTCATCCTAAAGTAGAATAATCGGAGCCACGAAACCAACTCCTTCCTCAAGCGCTTTGACTCACGTGCGTAGCGTTTGAGGGAGCGTTTCGTTTCTTTGCCTAGAGCTTGTAGTACTGCTCCCAATCTTTGCGGGGCACGGCTCCGTTCAGCAGTTCGTCGGCCACCTTGTTGTTTGTGATGCGCTTGGTGGCACGGTCGAACTCCAGCTTTGTGTTCATGCGCTGAGCGAGGACGCCCAGAACCAGGACCTGCGACAACGGACCGGCGACGGCAAAATTGGACCGGCACTTTTCCTCGCCCTTACAGGCGCGGATGAAGTTGAGATAGTGGTTCGACGGCGACTTTGGAACCTCGGGAAGCTTAAGGTCCTTGTCCGCGCCCTTGGGAATGATTTCTAATGTCGAGCCGTGGGTGCCGCCCTTGAAGGTCAGCCCCTCGCCGTAGATCACCTTGCCCGGAGCAAGGGTCTTGGTCGCCAACGTGCCCGACGTAGGAGGCGGAATGTTGGGATCGACCGGACTGCCATCGAAGCCAGGGGGAAGCGGCGGGAGATTCTTCTGCCCGTCGTACCAAGTGATGTCCACCGGCGGCATCGATCCACGCTTCGGGAAGCGGAACAGCAGGGTCGAGGCTTGCGGGAAGATGACCGGGCTGTAGCCGTCCAAAGTCGGAGCGATCTCGTATGGCAGGCCAAGGTCGAGGAATTCATGCGCGGTATCGATGATATGCGCGCCCCAGTCGCCGAGGGCACCGTTGCCAAAGTCGTACCACGACCGCCAGTCGCCGTTGATGTACTTCCGGCTGTACGGGTGCTCGTGGGCGGTGGCGATCCACACGTCCCAGTCCATCGATTCCGGTTTGAATTCAGCGGGCATGTACTCGGTGTAAGTCATCCCATGCCAGCGCCGCCAGGCGTTCATGAACGCGGTGATCCGCGTCACGTTCTTGATGATTCCGGCTTCTTTCCAAGCCTTGAATTGGAAGTAGTTCGCCTCGCTGTGGCCTTGGTTGCCCATCTGGCATGCGACCTTGTACTTCTTCTCACCCGCGATCATGAGTTCGATCTGGCGGAAGCTGTGGCCCATCGGCTTTTCGACGTAGACGTGTTTGCCTTCGGACATCGCGAGCATCGTCGCGGGGAAATGCGCGTGGTCGGGAATGGCGATGGAGACCGCGTCGAACTGGTGCCCAATCTCGTCGAACATCTTGCGGAAATCCTGATACGTCTTGGCATCCGGGAACTTGCCGAGGGCGTCCAGCGTGTGCTTCTCACCCAGTTGGGTGTCGCACAGCGCCACGATGTTGACCAGCCCGGTGGCGGCCAAACCGCGAATGTCATCCCAACCTCGATTGCCGATTCCAATGCAGGCGATGTTGACCTTTTCATTCGGCGAAATCGGCCGAATGCTCGATGCCGCACCGAAGACGCCAGTCTTAGGCAGGGCCGCATAGCCGCCCGCCGCGAGCAGACCGGTCAGGAAGGATCGCCGATTGATTTCTGGGGTGGATTTCTTGTCGTTCATAGCTCTCGTTTAGTGGATGACTCGGATTTTGACGTTCTTGAAGGAGACCTGATTGCCGTGGTCCTGAAGAAGGATATGCCCGTCGGACCACTCGCCGAAACCGGGAATGTTCTTGTACTTGCTCTCGGCGACCAAGGCTCGAAAATCGGCCGATCCGCGCTCATATTCGAGGACCTTTTTGCCGTTCAGCCAATGTTCGACGTGACTTCCCTGGACGAGGATTCGCGCCGTATTCCAGGAGCCGACCGGGTTGGTCAGCTTCGATTTATCCGCCGAGATCAGGTCGTACAGCGACCCAACCGTGCGGTCTCCGTCGCGCCCCAGTTTGGCGTCGGGATGATGCTCGTCGTCGAGGATTTGGAACTCCAAACCGATCGCTGAGCCGGTCGCCGCCTTGGCCCCCGTGCCCGTAATCGGGTCGAGATTGGGTTGGCAGAAGTATTTGACGCCGCTGTTGGCCCCTTCCGTGATCTTGAAATCGACCGTTAGCTCGAATTGACTGTAGCGTTGGGTCGTGACGATATCGCCGCCCGCACCACCCTCCGCGCCGCCAGATGCCAGAACCGTCAGCACGCCGTCCTTGATCACCCAACCCTTGGCGGGAAAAGTGTCGAGCTTGGCCCCACGCCAACCCTTTGTAGTCTTGCCGTCCCACAACAGTTGCCAGCCCGCCGACTTTTCTTCCTTCGTGATCGTGTTGTCCTTGGGCGAAAGGTCGGTGATTTTCAGATTTCGCCAGCGAACCTCGGCCCCCTCTTTCGACTTATCGTTACCGATGGTGTGGACCTGTAGGGCAATAAGGCCGCGAAGCGTCATCGAATCTTTGATGGCGGCGCAGGGCTTACCGTTGAACCATGTCTTGATGGAATCGCCGATAGCTTCCACCTTTACATGGTTCCAGTCGCCCTGCTTGAACATTTTGCGACCAGTGTCGGTGAAGACTTTTGGGTCGCCGCCGAGTTGGCCGGGATAGAGCCAGTCGCGCCGGGCTTCGTCGTAGATTCCACCCGACCACCAGCGGTCGCGAGTTGGATCCGGGTCGATCTCGATTTGGTACCCATGAACTCGTTTGGCGGGAACATTGATCGTCTTCCCTTTCCACTCCACCTGCGACTTTTGGTCGAAGCATTCGCTTCGAATCTGCACACCCGAGTTCAATCGCGGATCAACCTTGAAGTCGTATTCGAGGATGAAGTCGCCGTAGGTCCGCTCCGTGCAGAGGAATGAGTTCTGCGTGTTGAGCACGCACGATCCCACGATTTCGTTGCCTTCAATCCAATACTTTGCGTTTCCGCCTCGCTGAACCCAGCCGGTCAGGTCCTTGCCGATCAGGCTCACTGGCTTCTGGGCCAGGGCAGCCGTGGGGAGGAATATTGCGACGCCGAGAGCGCCCAGGAGAAATCGCCATTGCCTCATAAGTGACCATCCGAGGGTCGCCCTTGACCCACACGAATGCCCCCAGTATACAGTTCGTTTTCGCGAGAATGGGGTTTGGCGGCTTGGAACTTCGCCACCGAATTACTCTACAAAAGTACTTATCTACTCTACGGCCTAACGGGAAGCCGAGAACGGATTCTGAGCCTCGTCCTTCACTAAGGATTCGAACCGCGCCCGCAGAGCCTTGTCACCGGACTTCCGCATCGCCTCTCCCAGCACAACGCTCCTCGCCAGGCACACGAAACGGTAGCCGAGCACGGGCAGAGGTCGTTCCTCCTGCACCGTGATCCGAGCGTATTTTTCATACGCGACGCTCAGCCGATCCTCGCCATCGAGTTCAAGCCGACTCGAAAGTCCTTCCAGTGCCGCCTTTTGGGCCGGATTGGCCCACTTCAGCACGTCCGCGTACCGGGTTCGAAAGACGTCCGAGTCCGGCATTTGAGCCGTGGTTTTCAAAAGGACATCCGACGTACACACGGGCGTGTCGATCGAGTCGTCATTGATCAGCGACCAGCAGAACGCCTCGTTCATGCCCACCATCCCGTTGTGGTCGAAATCGGCCCCATCCACCTTGCGGTCAACACGGTCTCGCCCGGTCAGCGCGGCCAGGAAGTAGCTAGAGAAGTCCTTGTAATACTCTTCCTGCAGAGCGGGAGTACAGCCCGCGGCGGGCCGAGCCGAGATGCTGGCAAAGAAGCCGCAGACCCGGTTCTTGGCGAGTCCGAGCCCAGGGTTGGCGTCCTGATAGATGACATTCGCAAAGTCGCTGGAGTGGCACTGCACCATCAGGATCGTCACCGGCTTATCGCTTGCGTAATCCCGAATCGAGTCCACGAGGTCGGGCACGGCGAACCGCTGTTGCGACCACAGGTCGAACTCGCTGACTTTAAGATCGGGCGCGATGCTTCCATGACCCGTGAAGTAGATGAAGGCCGGAGCCTTGGGGTCACGACCCAAGGCCACGATCTCTTTTCGGACGTTCTCAAGGATGGCCGCGCCGTCCTGCCGAGGGATGTGAGGCTCACGATATTGGATGACCGAGCCGGGAACCGTGAACGGTCCGATCTTGGTCTCACCCACCGGCTTTTCGCCCCGAAACTGGACGGTCTTTGCGGTGAGCGTGCCATCGGCGAACAACACCCGGAAAGGATCGTTCGGATGGACGATTTTGCCCATGTAGCGAACGTTGCTCTCGATCGCCACCTGGTTGTACTGCGGCTCAGGGCCACCTCCGATTACGAGGGTCTGAAGCGCGGGCAGGAGAAGCAGGGCCGTTATCACCGTGGTTTGTCCTTATCTTAATGGAATTGCGGGCAAAGCGCGCAATTAATTTGGAGTACGCAGGATTTGGCCCTCAGTTCGCCGAAGAAGTCGCTCGACTAACCACCACTCGCAATTCGCAGTTGGGTCATCAGCATCTGAGCGCATCCATAGAGAGGACTATATCGGTGGGTGCCCTCTATTGCTGACTTCTCCGGGGCGTCCAGGAAACGGAGGCCATCGAATCCCATCAAGTAAAAGCGCACCGTGCCAGTGGGCGGGTATGCCGTATCTTGGGCTGGAGTTGCCTCGTCGCAGAATTCGTTCGCTTTGCGAGTGAGTTCGAGCGCGGCTTTGCGAGCGCCTTCGTGTTGGCATCCGCCGATGATTCCAAACTGAGAAGACGTATAGAGACTCCCGTCGGCAGTAGCCGAACCAAAGATCGACACCTCGATGCCGGACATCGGCATGTCGGCAATGACTCCGGCGACCTTAGGAAATTCGTCGCTTGGCTCGAATCCCATTTCTCGGGGTGAGCCCTCCAGCATCTTCCTTCTTAGAAGCTGACCTTCCGACGTTTGCGGTTCGTCGCCTTTCTTTCCGAATATCCGTCCAAGTAATCCCATTGCCGACCTTATTTATCAGACGTAAGCGAAAGCCGATTCGGCGGAAAAGTCGCTGCGAGAAAGTGAGTGAACCTTGGAGGCTTCGAAAACATCTCATATGATAAGAATGGTTGGGAAAAATGAAGCTCACATTTTTACTCGTGGTGACTAGTTTTGGACCTGGATGTCAACAGCCTCCTACACCTTTCGAGACCCAAGGCGCCGGTATTCAGACGCCAATTCCGGTTGCGAATGACTGGAAGGCGCCGACCAAGTCCACGATTCCCGCCAACTATCTAACCGCCACAAAATCGCTCTTGGGCAACGGATTAGCCGACCCTCGCGGCGGAAAGTTCCACAAGGTCTTGGTCATGCTTGGCAACGCGACCGGCTGGGGAAAGCAGTCGCTTTACGAGAAGCAGGGATACGGATGGATCATGCCCGACCACCAGGTCGTGCTCATCGACGGCCTCAAGTATCCGCTCAAATCGGACCTCGGCGAGGCAAACCCGGCCGACCTGTTCCCGCCCAGCAAGACGAAGGTTTTCGGCAACTTTACGACTGATGGAATTGAAATTCAGCGAGCCACGATTGCCATGCCCGCTCTCTTGCTGGTGCGTGGCGAAAATGCCCTTGCCGAACAATGTTGGGACCAAGTCGGCGCCCATCAACTCGACCCCGTTCTCAACTTCTACGCCGAGCTAACCTACCGCTACTATATGCAGACCGCCCAGTGCCTCATCGAGCGCCGAGACGCGGATGCCCTCCCGTGGGCTAAACAGCTCGCCCTGGTTTCTGAACTTCGCGAGAAAGCTGGTGTCAATTATGGCAAGGACAACATCGGCTGGCGATTCGACCCCAACGAAGCCAGCCAAATCCTGCGCGACATTGCCCGTCGCGTGGCCCATCCAAAGCCCCCATTCGACCTTCAGGCGAATGCAAAATTGGACCAACCAGCTCGAATCGCTGGTCTGATCGATGCTCTCGATGAAGTCTCGGCCAAACAATGGGGACAGCCAGGGGGAATCAATTGGTCGATAGATCCGATCATCAAAGCCATCACCCAGGAAGGTTCGGCGGCAGTGCCTGCCCTCCTCGATGCAATGGAAAACGATGACCGCATGACAAGGTCCGTATCCTTCGGACGAGATTTCTTTCCCAGTCGCACTCTCCACACGGTGCGAACCGCCGCCTACCAATGCCTCATGATGGTTTGGCCGTCCAGCTCGACCTTAAGAAACGACGACCCCAAAGATCGCGTGGCAAAACTGCGAGCCTTGTGGAAGACCTCGGCCAACCTTTCTGAACCGGAGCGGTGGCTCAACGTGTTGCGAGACGACCAAGCAAGCCGGGAGTCTTGGCTTCGGGCGGCTCAATGCATCACCGATCCTCTTCACGTTATTCGACAGGGGCAAGGCGGCATGTCGGTTTTGCCCAACAAGAGCGAGGTCATGCACGGCGAACCTCTGCGAGAGCGTTACGGCAAGGAAATCACCGCGTTGATGAACAAGAGAATTGAGGCGCTGACCAAGGTGGCCGAATTTTCAAGCTCCATGCAACTCTTTGAATTCGCCGACGGGCTTTCGATCGCTCATTGCCTCTATCGATGGGACAAGGAAGGTGCCATTCCATCTCTCAAAGCGGCAACAGACCGAACTATTAGGATGATGAAGGAGTGGAAGCAAAAGCACAACGATGCCGGGCAAATGATCGCACGGCCCTTCGGAAAGCTCATCGCGGATCGGTCAAATTCTGGGGATAAGACGGCGGGGCAAGATTACGCGGAAGCGGTGCAACTCTTCACCTTTGAATCCTTTGAGGCCAAGTACGTTCTTTCACCCTTGTGGAGATGCCCAACCGATGCCACCGTGCAGGCGGCAGGGGCAATCTACTTGGAGAGGATCGCTTCCGAGACAAGTGACAATGCCAAGCCTCGACGGTTTACCGGCATCTTTCCCATCGATGACCTCCTTCAGTCGCCTATGCTGATTTCTCCCGAGTTCCGCAAGTTTCTTGTTCAGTCGATGGATTCGACTAGGGAGATCGGCAAGTTCTCGGTTCGCGACGATCCCAATCAGGGCCAGTTTGTTATCTCATACGGCAATAACGGAGGAGGTTCGATGGCCTTGCCCAAATCAGTATCCGTTGCGGGCTACCTTGTCAAAGACCAACCCCTGACCGCAGGCGGACTCATTACCCAGACAATTGCTTCTTCGAAAGGCGCTCCACCGTTCCTGCTGTCATGGCCGGGCCCAAAGCGATCCGAAGCAAAGCGGCAAGTCATCGCTTGGCTAGAAGACTCAGAAGTCGATTGGGTGGCAGTGGCGAAGGCCAATCCGTTTAGCAACATGGATTTTGATTACTAGTCTTCCCGCTACTACCGAATTCCCAGCAATTTCTTGGTCGCCTGTCCCATCGCCTTGCCGATCAGGAAGTAGGTTTCCGCATTGGTATTCCAGTGGTAGCCCTGCGAGGT
Source organism: Armatimonadota bacterium (assembly GCA_016125185.1). Classification (NCBI taxonomy): domain Bacteria; kingdom Bacillati; phylum Armatimonadota; species Armatimonadota bacterium. The sequence continues at coordinate 362,814 of WGMG01000002.1, forward strand.
CGGCGACTCCTCGACCGGCCTCCAAAAGGCCTTCGTCGGCACAAAGGCCACGTTCCCTTTGAACTCGGGCAGGTCGGCTACGTCGGCCTGAGCCTTCATCAAGGCGAGGGCGCGCGGGTTCTTTTCTTCCGGCCCCGTCATGCCCGTTTCAGCAATGACGAACGGCAACTTCGGCGCGCCGAGGTCCTTGCGAATATCGCGGATGAAGCAGGCCATATTGCTCCCGTACTCGGCATTGAATTTTTCGTTGATGCGGTCGTTCCAGCCCTGATGCCACTCGAATCCGGACAGCACATAGCGCCCATCGCTCCCCGGCACCAAGTCCTTCACGTGGGCCAGCGCGTTCTTTACCAAATCCACCGTGTCTCGGTAGTACTTGCCCAGCATATCTGGGTTCTCGGCGAGCGCCGCATCGCCTTTTTCGCCCAGTGAGTACGGTAGTTTGCCCGCGCTGGGTGGACGAAAGTCGACCGCCAAGCTTTTGCCGCCCCAAGCACACTTGATCAGCAAAACCGGCTCTTTGAACGTGTCGCCCATGACCTGTCCAAAGCCAAGTTCCGGTCCCATCATGTCCTTTTGCGCGCCATAGCCAACCGTCAGCGGACCACTTCGGTCCAGGTCGGTGATGAAGACGTCGTCGCGACTTCGCCAATTCCCTTTGCCATCGACCAACTCGGAAAACTCCTTCGCCGTGGCCGGATTCTTGGCCAGATACTCCAGCGAACCTTTGCCGTCGTTGCGCTTGGGGTCGGCGGGCACGAAGCCGTGACCCTCCATGTTCGACTGTCCGGCCAGGATAAATACTCGCACCGGACCGGGCTTGCCGTTCGCAAAAGCGACGGTTGCGACGAAGGCCAACAACGAGGACCAGGCGACTTTATTCATTGGCCTATTCTAACCGGATCGCCAGTCCGTTGCCCATCGCTGGGCACGGCATGTTAGACTGGAGCAATTCATGAAATCCTCTGCAATCCTTCTTTCAGGCGCCCTCGCCCTCTTCAGCAGTTCGGCCTTCGCCGACCTCAAGTCCGACTGGCAGAAGATGCTGGACAAGTACGTAAAGCTGAATCTTGCGCGGGACGTGAAGGGCCTAGACGCCTTTATCCTCGATCACTTTGCCTCGGATTTCAAGTTCACCGGCAAGTCGGGCAAATCGCTGAACCGCCAGCAGTGGATCGACCAGACGCACGATGAGATGAAGATGACCGGCCAGGTGACCAAGGTCGTCTTCCATATCGACAGCGTGAAGATGATGGGCAAGGACAAGGCCCTCTGCAAGACCTCGATTGTGTTCGAGGGAACTGTCCAAATGGACCCGAAAGCCAAACCCGCCACGATGAAAGCGACGTCCAAGGCCGATCAGATCATGGTAAAGAAGGCGGGCAAGTGGTGGATTCAGTCGATGACAAACACCGAGGAAGGCATGACGATCAACGGCAAGCCGTTTAAGGGCTAGAGCGCCAGCATTTTTGGCGTATTCCAGAGTGAGTGTCCGGGAAACTCCAAACAAGATGCTCCACTCAGGAAACGCCAAACTGAGACTTTACCGAATCATCTTGCTGTTTGCCTTCGCAGCGAGTGTCGTCGCGTGGTACGCCAAACCCACATCCTTTAGGGATGAGCTGAACAATGCGCATATCCGTCTCAAACCTATTCCCGAAATGAAAGGCACTTACGAAATCTCGGAGGCACAAAGAGCCAAGATCGAAGAAATCCTTGAGAAAATGCATTTTGAAGTGCACAGTTGGACGGGATTCGATGTGGTCACGTATCGCTATCAACGCACCACCCGTATTCTCTACTTTTGGAAGCGGACACAGGAAGTCGATCTATTTTGGCCGCAAAAATACGTCTGCTTTCACCCAGATCCTTACGGAAATTTCCCGTAATCTTTGCTCCTAACCAGCCACTTGAGCGAGCGAGACTATCTTGTTGGACATCAAGGGGCCTGCTTAGTTGCTAGCCATTCTACATATACCGAGAGGCTTCAGGGATGTTCTCCAAAAACCATTTGAATGCAGGCTCAAACTTTGCAGTTTGAGGAGGGAGAATCACGCGAACGTCGTTGTTCATAACCAGTTGGAACGAAAAAGGATTCTGCATATATCCTCGGATTCCGGCAATTTCAGATTGTTCAAGAACGTATGCGCGCCCCGAGTGCCGCACATAGACTAAACCATTGTTTATGCCAATATAGTCGTCTTTTAGGATGCCCTTTGAATACCAATAACTCCAGAGCACGACATGTGTTAGGCCAAAAAAGATGAAACCAGCTACGACGGATCCGTTAGACTTATTCATCCAAACAATGCCAGCAATCCCAAAAGAATAGATTAGTGAATAGACGATATACCAGGGCACAACCTTAGACATGCAGAAGACCTCGAAGGTATCAGAATCTACCGATTTTCCGCCCAGAGAAGTCAAAAGCATTCTTCACCTGTTGCCCCGAACCATGTGCCTAATGATAGCTCAAAGGGATGTCGATGGAGTCAAGCCGTATTTAGCAGGAGGAACGGACATCAAATCCTTTGGATCCGGCACGGCCAGCATATCCGGCGACGAATTCATGTGAGGTGAAGGAATTACGGTTTCCCGATGTACTGCGCAAAGCCGCACCGGCAATTTTGCCAGGATGACTTAAAAGTGCATCCCTGATATAGTGCCAGCAAGGAAATCCCTTCGAGAGGTCAATCCATGCTAAGACGAAACATAGCAATTGGCATTTTGATCGGCGGGGCCACGAGCGTCGCATTTGGTCAGAATGGAACAAGCTCCATTATCTCAAACTTTAACGGCACGTCGATCGCGGCTGGCAACACTATTTGGTTCAACTCGGTGCTAAAGCTGTCGGGCAGCTACTCTTCGCCGGTGACCGTCTATCTGCGCAATGCAAGCGTGAGCTTCGGCTCGACGACCGTCGACATCCCAGATGCCGACATCACTTTTCTGCCGACCGGTACCACCGGAACTATTTCTTTCGGGGCAAATAAGTGGACCGAAACCGTTTCCAATCCCCTGTCGGGCAACAAGTTCCTCAGCGGTGCAGGCTACGTCGTCCCTTCGGGCGGCATCAGCGGCGGTCAGAACCCTGTGACGTGGTCGGCACAGTTCTTATCGGAATCGGATGTCGACCTGCAGTGGCAGTGGGCCGCCGCCGTCTATACGAGTTTCAGCACGGACTTGGGCTCACTGGATGTCAAACCCGTCGACGCAAATAGCGTGACGCCCTGGATGAACTCCGACCACGCGGGCACTCCCGAATCTTTCAAAAGTTCGGTCATCGGCGGCGCGCGAGGCGGCGGTGGATCGAACTTTACCGGCTCCTATTCCGGCACGGCGTCGGTTCATGCTGGCCCTGTACCTGAACCACTATCCTTTGTCGCGCTGACGCTGGGCATCGCTCCGCTGGTGAGACGCAAGAGAGCGAAGCGAAACTGCTGTTGATCGTATAATCTGCGATGTGACCACCGCTTTTTGGAACACGATTCAGCAGTCGTCGGGCGACCCTGACAAATTGAAGGTTTTGCTGGAGGCGCAGTCCGATGAGGAAGTTGTCGCCTTCGGCAAAGCGTTCTATCACGAGCTTATCCAGCTCAATCGATGGGAGATTTGGGGCGCCGGCTACGTGATGGCTGGGGGCATGAGCGATGACGGCTTCCACTACTTCCGTTCGTGGATCATTGGCAAAGGGAAAGAGGCTTTCGAAACGGCGCTCTCCACACCCGATGAGCTAGGCAAATTCGCTTCTGCCAACGACGATTTTGAGAACGAATTACTTGAGTACGTCGCGGTCGATGTCCTCGAGGCCCGAGGCATCGGCGACCCTCGCGACGACAGCATGGGCTTTGCCGACGATCAGCCCACGGGGTCGGAATGGAGCGAAGACGACGTTTACGATCGGTATCCCAAACTCGCGGCTCAGTTCGGATAGCAACTCACTTTCTGCTTCGTCTTGTGAACTCCTCCTAAGTGTAGAAAAGCATGCCCCTCCCTACTCCGGGGCCAGCCGAACCAGGATCATGGACTATCCTGAAATCAATGGAAGGTCAACACATCGACGAGTGGTGCGAACTGCGCGATGAGACCACCGACCACCTCCGGTCGCGCGGTCATGTCCTGCAACCGAAGCATCAGCCCAAGCTCCAACTACTGGTCATGCCTTCCTTCGATGATTGGTGGTGCATCGATCTCCTCGAAATGGGCGGCGTGCTGTCCGCCTACCTCACCACGTGGTATGCCACAAAGGACCACGAGGCATTTCGCAACGGTATCGAGCGACTTCGGCATCCCCGACCCTACGTCGTCACGCTTGAGTCGAAACGATTGGATCGAACCCACGAAGAGGTTCGCAAGATACTAGAGGTGTTCTCGTCCCTTGAGTTGCCTTTGGATTGGAAAAGTGACTCCGTCCACCTCGACGGGACTCCCATCGAGCTTCGAGTCGGCGACCAGCCCGTATTGAGCTGGAACCGCGAGACGCCAGGTGAATGGCAGACAGAGCTTCGAACCGGAATCTTAGCACTTTATGCCTGGAGCAAAGCTTAAACTCACTTCAGCGAGAGGGGCGTCGGAACGCTGACTCCCTTGGAAAACGGAAACGATCCTCGGTCGCCTTTGCCCCAGGCCCAAAGCGAGCCGTCTTGCTTAATCGCATACGAATGGTTTCCCACCGCGAAGATTGCCCGAACACCCGAGATCTTCGGTGTCATGACATTGGTCTGGAACGTGCCGCTGACACCTCCGCCGAGCTGCCCCCAGTCGGTGTTTCCCCATCCTCGTAGCGATCCGTCTTTCATGAGAGCCAAGGTGTGGCGACCTTCGATGCCGGACGATACCGCGACGGCGTTCTTGATTCCGGGCACTTGCACTGGAACCAGTTGAATCTTGTTATTGAGGCCCCCGGTGACCGGTGCGGGTGACCGATCGCCATTGCCGAATTGGCCCTGGAAGTTTGAGCCCCACACCCAGACGGTGCCGTCTCGCTTGACAGCCGTCGAGACTCCGCCACTGGCCGCTATACTGACCACTCCCGAGAGCGAAGCGACCTTGCCGGGTTTGTCGGGTTGCTCCATGCGCCCCAACGAACCGTACATCGCTTCCCCGAAGGTCCAGACCGACCCGGCGCTGTCCAATGCCATGGTGTGGGTATCGCCAATGGAGAGCTCCTTGATGCCAGTCAAGCCCTCGATCTCGGCTGGCTTTGTACGGTCGAGACCCCGACCCCATCCAAAGACTTTTCCATCGTTGCGAATCGCGGCGACAGTCATCCCGCCTGCCGCGATCTTCACGATGCCGTTAAGCTCCGGGACGACGACCGGACTTTCTGACTTTGCGACATTTGTTCCCAGCAGTCCGCTTATGTTCGTGCCCCACGCGGCAACCGTTCCGTCGCTCAGCAGGGCAAACGAAGCTCCGTCCGCCGCTGCAATGTCGATCGCCTTCTTGGGCAGGCCAATCGCGACTGGAGCTTCGGCGAGAAAGCTTCCCTTCTTCACCAATTCGATAGGACCAATTTCGCCTCGGCCGTACATTCCCCATGCCGAGACGGCGCCATCGGCGAAAAGGGCTAATACGTGTTTGTTGCCGACGATTTTGATGGGACGATGTCCAGCTTGGGTAGCCGCACAAAGCGCGAGGTAAAGAAAAGGCATGGCGATAGATTTACCACGATCGGACTTCGTTAGCTAGACGGTCCCAGCCGCAAACTTTCTTGGTCGGGACAAGCCTTCGTTCCATGTGTAGCCTGCATACCCGACAATCTGCAACGCTACACAGGAACCCGAGGCAGCGAATTGACTTTGAAATCGCACCACCGTGCGTCTTGTACAGCCGATTGTATCGCCAAACATGAATCGGACAAAAGCGGGAACGTCGACTACGCACCCATTCTCAGGGCAAAGGGCTAGGGTTCGCTTCGCTAGGGCGAGTTAAAATAAGACTGAAGACCGAAAGCTGAAGCCCTGAAGCCAATAAATCTTGGGGGGCCAACCTCCGCAGAAGCTTCGGCGGGCAAGCAAGGGTCTCGATTCGCTTCGCTCATTTCCCTTCGGCGGGACGTCGCAAGCTCCGGATTCTAAACCCCACAAGAGTTCTCATCCATCCTCTTGTAGTTTGGTGGAGGCAAGGGGATACCGCTTCATTTGGACCTCCGCAGGGTTCAATCCTAACTGGCGCGGCGCTTCGCGAACGAACCCGAGAGGGCGACTCACACCCATTGCTACATCGAAAAATGAACAAGGGGCCACAAACGCTCCGCTGTGGCCCCTTGTTCATTTTCTTGGTGGAGGCAAGGGGATTCGAACCCCTGACCCTCTGCTTGCAAAGCAGATGCTCTCCCAGCTGAGCTATGCCCCCAAGTTGGAACAAGAATTGTACCTCAGAAATCTTCGGCCACCAACCCAATCTTCATCAGCCCGAAATGCCGCCCGGCCTCAAACAATTTTCAAATAATCGGGCCGTATACTGGCGGTATCGTGCGCGTACTGTTGGTCGAAGACGACGAAGTGATCTCTGAACGCCTGAAGCGAGCCCTGGAAAAGGAAGGCTACAACGCCGACCTCGCCCACGACGGGCAAGCCGGCCTCGAACTTGCCAAAATGGGCGAGTACAGCGTCATCATCCTCGACATCATGATGCCCAAGCGCGACGGATGGTCGGTGTGCCAAGCCCTCCGCGACGCCAAAAATACGACCCCTATCCTTATGCTCACGGCCAAAGACGCCATCGAGGATCGCGTCAAAGGGCTCGATCTCGGCGCCGACGACTATCTCGTCAAACCCTTCTCGCTGAAAGAATTTCTCGCCCGCATCCGCGCCCTCACTCGCCGAAATAAGATCGAAAAATCGTCGGTAATCCATCTTGGCGACCTTGAAATCGATGCCAACGCCAAGACGGTTGCCCGTAACGGCACACCGCTCAAGCTGACCAAGCGCGAATTCACCCTCCTTGAAGCCCTCGCCCGCAATCGCCGCCGAATCCTCTCGCGAGAATTCATCATCGAGCAGGTGTGGAACGACGACGAAAGCGTCTCGAACACGGTTAACTTCCACGTCACCTCGCTTCGCAAGAAGATCGACGAAGGGCGGGAGCGGAGCCTGATCGAGACCGTACACGGCTTCGGATACCGCATCGCGGAGGACGTTTAGTGTCGCTTAAGCTCCGGCTGACCTTGTTCAACACCTTCTTCGTGCTCCTCACCTTGGGGCTCGGATTCACCTTTCTCGTGCTCCAGACTCGTCGAGTATTCCTCGACTCGATCGACCACGAACTGATGAACAGGGCCAATCGGATTCAAAACAATCCCCAAATCCGAAACCTCGATCACATCCCCACTCCCGCCGAGATGAACTTGATGGCTCAACCGGCTCCCCCGGGGCAAGAGGCAAACCCGCCGCAGGGCAACGGTAGCGATCCCAACGGCGCTAACCCCGACGGCGGCAACCCGATGGGTGGCGATCCTCAGAATCCACAAGCGAACGGCCCGCAAGGCCAGGTACGACCGGGACTACGCGGCCCGAACGGTCAACTGGGGCGAGGTCAAGAGCGGCGAGGTCCTTTCCCGGGACCAGAGTTCGCTGGTCCGCCAAACGACGATATCGCCCGGCCGATCCAACTTCGCCTTGATGGAACGCCATTCGATAGCCGAGAGCGTCAGGCGCTGGATCCCGAACCTCTGCACAACCTCAATATGCGCCGCCCGGTGCTGTCCAGCGCGTCGGTCGAGGGCATCCCGACCCGAGTCATCACCGTTCCTCTGATTGGCCGCGACAAGCTTCTTGCCTTCGCCCAGTACGGCCATGATCTCCATGATTTTGACCGTCTCAAGGAAACCCAACTCGCAACCCTCTTCCTCCTCCTGCCGTTCGCGCTGGCGGTTTCTGCTGGCGTCGGCTGGTTCCTAGCCGGAACCGCGGTCAAACCGATCCACGAAGTCGCCCAGGCTTCCGAAAAGATTTCGGGAAGCGATATGTCCACCCGTTTGACCGTGAAAGGTCAAGATGAGATTGGACGGCTCAGCCTGGCGTTCAATTCGATGGTCGATCGCCTTCAGCTTTCGTTCGAAGAGCGACAAAAACTCTTCGACGAACTCAAAGCCGCCTTGGAGCAACAGAAGCAGTTCGTAGGCGATGCCTCGCACGAGCTCCGCACGCCGTTGGCGCGGCTTCGCATCACCACCAGCAGCGCCCTCGAGCAGGAGTCCAGCCCCGCCGAGATGCGTGAGGCGCTGGAGATCGCCGACCAAGAGACGGTCCACATGTCCAGCTTGGTCGACCAACTACTCACCCTCGCCCGCCTAGACGCGGGACGAAGTCCAAGCCTCTATCCCTTAAGCCTTTCCGAAGTCGCTCGTGAGGCGGCGGCGAAGTTCCCAGCCGACCAGCCAAACTCGGTGTCGCTCACTCTCACACCCGAAGCCACGATTCAAGGCGATCACGATGGGCTCGTCCGTGCGGCGGTCAACCTTATTGAGAATGCCCGCCGTTACTCGCCCGACAAGCAGATCTCCGTTTCGACCCAAATATCCGATAGCGAAGTCGCCCTGACGGTTCGCGACTATGGAAGCGGCATCGCCGCCGAACATATTCCCCACCTGACCGAGCGGTTTTACCGCGTGGACGATGCACGCAACCGAAAGATGGGCGGCACTGGCCTCGGTTTGGCGATCGTCAAGTCTATCGTCGAAGCCAATAAAGGGCGATTTGTGATCCAAAGCAAGGTCGGTGAAGGCACCGCCGTTCAACTCATTTTCCCAAAAATTTCGGCGACTTCCGAAGCCAAATGAAATCCAAATAAGCCGCGCGTAAATTAACCAATGTAAACGGTTAATACCGATCAGGAGTATCAAGTGGCAAAACGAAACAGATTTCCAATGACGCTGATCGCCCTCGTAGCCATGGCTACGGGAGCGGCAACAATCTTCGCACAAGACGGCCCCCCGCAGGACGGCTTTCAGGGTGGTCCCCAGGGCGGCTTCGGCCAAGGAGGACCCGGTCAAGGTGGCCCTCAGGGTGGTCCACGCGGCGGAATGCGCATGGGCCCTCCGCACGGTCCGATGCTTCTGCTCAATCCGCAGGTCATCAAGGAATTGAAAGAGACCGACGACCAGGTTAAGCAGATTCAGGACCTGATGAAGAATCAGCGCGGACAAGGCGGCCCCGGCGGCCCTCCGCCACAAGGTGGAGGCGGTGAAGGTGGTCCCGGTCAGGGTGGCGAAGGCTTCCAGGGCGGACCTCCTCCCCAAGGTGGCCCCGGGCAAGGCGGGCAAGGCCGCTTCAACCCCGAAGAGGGCAAGAAGATGGAAGCCGCGATCAAGAAGATCCTCAACGACTCGCAGTACAAGCGATACAAGCAGATCGACCTTCAGGTCGATGGCCCGCGAGCCTTCCTGCGACCAGAAGTCGCCGAGGCGCTCAACCTCACCGACGACCAGAAGGATCAGATGCACCAGATCATGGAGAGCAACCGACCGCAAGGTGGGCCCGGTCAGGGCGGACCTGGCCAAGGTGGCCCCGGACAGGGCGGGCCAGGGCAGGGTGGTGACCCGGGCAAGTTCGCCGACGAACTGATGAAGAAGCTCACGGCCGTCTTGACCGACACTCAAAAGTCCAAATTCAAGGAAATGACCGGCGCGCCGTTCAAGCTTGAGCGACCGCGAGGCGGACAAGGAGGTCCTGGTGGCCAGGGCGGCCCCGGAGGACCTCCTCCGCAGGGTGGCGGCTTCGGCGGCGGACAGAGCTAGTTTGGTTCTCTCTTCACCAAACCTATAGAACCAATCCAGGGAGCCGCAAGGCTCCCTTTTTATTCTTTGGCGAGCAGTTCGTTGGCGCATCGTGAAGACGCCGTCTCGCATACCCAAATCACGACTCTATAATGAACATCGTGAGCGAAGAGACACTCCAATTCATTCGTGATGTCGAAGATGGGTACATCGGTAAGGTTCGGCGTGCGTTGAAGCGAAATCCTGAACTCGTTCACGCTCGAAATGACTACGGTGCCACTCCGTTGCACCGCGCCGCTGTCTTCGCTCAGATTGAAGTCGTGAGGTTACTCCTGGCTTTTGGTGCGAACGCAAATGCAACCGAGCGCAGTCGATCGACGCCGCTTCACTTTGCTTGCCACGACTTTTACGATTCGATTCCGGTCATGAAGCTCCTGGTCGATGCTGGCGCGCAACTGGACGCTCGCGACAAGCAATGGGATTCGGCCCTCATGACGGCCGCCAACTACTCCAACTTACCGGCCGTCTCATTTTTGTTGGCGGTAGGTGCACGCATCGACTTTCGCGATCGCCACGGCAGAACCGCTTTGGACATCGCGATCTGGCAATTCGACAGTATCCCAAGGACGGATAAGTACTTCGAGCAGTTGGCCACACAAGAGGTCGTTATCTTCCTCTTGCGCCAAGCCACAAATCTCAATCACTCAATTGCCGTTGCACCTACATAGCGACCGGCAGTCCCGAATCGAATAAACTAGGGGGGTGAGTCCGCGCCTTCGCTTTGCCCTCGGGGCCGTACGCAAAGCCGGCCAATCGACCCTCGACCATTTTCAAAACAGCGTCGTGGTCGAGATGAAGGCGGATCACTCTCCCGTCACCGTCGCCGACAAAAACGCCGAGCAAATTCTGCGCGACGAGATCGGAAGGGAGTACCCCGGAGAAGCGATCCTTGGCGAGGAACAGGGCCTCACCGGGACCGGCACCACGCGCTGGATCATCGACCCAATCGATGGCACGAAGTCCTTCGTCGCCGGAGTCCCGCTCTACGCCACCCTCCTCAGCTTCGAGGTCGACGGCGTTCCCCAACTCGGCGTCGCCTACTTCCCTGCTCTCGACGAAATTGTCTACGCCGAGCGTGGTCTTGGATGCTTCTGGAACGACAAGCCAGTACGGGTCACTTCGCGCACCACCGTGCAAGACGGCTTTCTTGCCTGTGGCGGGCCGAACAGCATGGTCAAATACGGCCGATGGCAGGGCTTCGAAGAACTTTCTAAGGTAGCTCTCGCCACCCGAACCTGGAGCGACGCCTACGGTCACTGTCTCGTCGCGACGGGCCGAGTGGACGCCATGATCGACCCAGTCGTTAGCCGTTGGGACCTCAGCGCCATTCGCGTCATCATCGAAGAAGCCGGTGGGCAATTCACCGACTTCAACGGAGGCGATCCGTTCGCCAAAGGCGACTTTGGCCTGGAGGCCATTTCGTCCAACGGCCACGTTCACGATCAGATCCTCCGGGTGTACCGTTCGTGAGGGTGCTGGGCATCGACTTCGGCGGCAAACGAATCGGAGTTGCCGCCGGAGAGACCGACCACGCCGTCGCCTCGCCTAGGCCCGCGCTCGAAGCCACCGGAACTTTGCGCCTCGATGCCGCGAATATCGTCGAAATCGCGAAAAAAGAGGAGTGCGAATCCGTCATCATCGGTTTACCGTTAGTAAACGGCGAAGAAACAAAGATGTCGAGGATTTGCCGAATGCTGGGCGCGGAGATCGAGAAGCTGGATTGGCCCGTCGTCTACATCGACGAATCCCTCACCTCGGCCACCGCTGAATCGGCCCTCAAGAACCAGGATTGGACTGCCGCCACGCGCCGAAAGCACCTCGATAGCGAAGCCGCCTGCCAAATCCTGGAGAGGTACTTCCGTGGCTAGAAGGCGCCGGCTGGGATGCAAGTGGATTCTCTTGCTCCTGCTCGCCTCGCTGGTCGGCGCCCCTTATGCTTGGTTCCGCATGGTAACGGGTGGAAGTGAGCACGGCCCGGCTAAAACCGTCATCTTCACCAAACAACGAAGACTATCCTCCGTCATCGACGAGTTTGCCCAGGCAGGCTACATCAAGAACGCGTTTGCGACCAAGGTCCTTGCCGTCGTCAAAGGAGTCAAACGGACAATCGCTCCCGGTGCCTACAGCCTGAGCACCGGCATGTCGTCCGAGGAGGCTCTCGATGCCCTGAAGTCGCCCATCAAGCAGATGGTGCGAGTCCCCGAAGAGCGGTGGATTGCCCGGGTCGCCAAAGTGCTCGAAGACAAGAATGTGTGCAAAGCGGCCGACTACATCGCCCTTTCGAATCGGTCCGACAAGTTCGAGGACATGGGCATCCCATTCTTTAACGAGTCTCTAGAAGGCTTTCTGTACCCCGACACGTACAACTTCGCCCCCGGTATTGGTGCCGAATGGGTCATCCGCCGCCAGCTCATGAACTTCCAGAAGAAGACCGAAGGGCTTGGCCTCACCAAGGAAAACGTGCGGCGAACGTTGATCATTGCTTCCCTTCTGGAGCTCGAAGCGAGCGACTATAAAGAGAAGCAGATGATCGCTGGCGTCATCGAAAACCGGCTGATGCACGGCATGCGCCTCCAGATCGATGCCACCGTCAACTACGGCCTCCAACTGTGGCGGCCGCTGGTCTACGCAGACTACACCTCGGTCAAATCGCCCTATAACACCTATCTCTACAAAGGTCTTCCGCCCGGGCCGATCTGCTCACCGACGGTGGACAGCATCAAAGCAGCCCTGAATCCTATCAAGCACAATATGGTGTACTACATCACGATGCCCGACGGAGTGACGCGATTCACGGCGACCTACAAGGAGCATCTGGTAAACGTAAAACTGCGCGACAAACTGAAGGCGCAGAAGAAGGCGACGCAGTAATGGGATTTCGGCCAGGACAATTCGATCGATCGCGGACGGGCGTGCTCCGCTCGTTTTGTCCGGCCCACGCCGTTGCGTCCCTGCCCGAAATCAGCCTCGACCAGCTTCGATCCGAAGGCAAAATGCTCATTCTTTTGGATGTGGACCACACACTTGTAAAGTGGAAGCAAGAGGAATTCTCTCCCGAAGTCTTGGCCTGGGTGGCCAAAGCCAAAGAAATGGGCTTCCACCTCTGCATCCTCAGCAATACCCGCCACCCGGAGCGCCTCGGAAGACTCGCCGAGAAGCTCGGTATCGAAACATTCCGCGGGAGATTTAAGCCCAGCACCCACATGTACGAGATGGCGCTGGAGCACTTCGGCGAGAAACCGGAAAACGCGGTGATGATCGGCGACCAAATCATGACCGACGTCCTCGGCGCAAACCGAAGCGGAATCGACGCGATCTGGGTCCAGAAGATGGAGGGACCGGAGTTCATCGGCACCAAGTTCAATCGAATGATGGAACTTTTGGTCACGAGTTTGCTTTATCGTTCCTTGGTGACTCCTTCCGACGCTATCGATACCAATCCCAATGTGCCACTGTTGGAGCGGACCATTGTCAAACAGATCCTCAAATTCTGCTTCGTTGGCGGCATTTCGTTTGTCATCGATTTGGGAATCCGATTCCTGCTGATGAACGTGATTCGTCTGAATGGCGATCTCCTCAGCGACGAGGTCGGTCGGTCGCTCACCAGCCGATTTCCAACCATTTTCCAGTTCGCGTCGGGTCCAGACAAAGCCTTCTACCCGATCGCCGTTTTCATTGCCGCCTCGGTCGCGATGTTCAACTCGTTCGCCCTCAACCGCTCGTTCACGTTTCGGGTGCAAGGCAATGAGGGCAAGGGCGGGCAACTGGCCCGAGTCTACGTCGTCGGCTACATCGGCATGGCTCTGAACATCCTCATCTCCTCGGGCCTTTACAACATCATCCCGGGACACCGCAAGATCAGTCTTGTTGTCAGCGCCGTATGCGCCGCCTTCATAGTTGCGGCCTGGAACTTTGTTGGCCAGCGATACTTCGCGTTCCGCGTCCACAAGAGCGAATGAACGAAGTCTTCGACTGGAAAAATGCTCCCTCCGCCGAGTTCGCCGTCATCGGCCACCCAATCTCGCATAGCCTTTCCCCCAAGATGCACGCCGCGGCGTTTGCCGCCCTTGGTCTGTCGTCTTCTTATGTCGCCATTGAGGTTCAGCCTGGCGAAGTTGACTCGGCCCTTGACCATCTTGCATCGCTCGGTTATCGGGGCGTCAATGTAACCGTGCCCCACAAGGAAGACGCTTTTCGCTGGTGCGAAACCGTAAGCGATGTCGCCCAGCGTCTGCACGTTTGCAATACCCTCGATTTACAAAAAAGGGACGGAACGAACACCGACGGAATCGGCTTCATTCGAAGCCTCGATGGACACGACTTTGGCAGTCGTCAAGCCTTGGTCCTCGGGGCCGGTGGGAGCGCCCGTTCGATTCTCGACTCCCTTCTGGCCGATGGCTGGGAAGTCTTCTTGTGGAACCGGACGCAGTCCCGCGCGGAAGAGCTAATCCAGCGCTTCAGCTTCGAAGCAACGCTGATTGACCGCCCATCCTTGGCGGGGAAAAGCTTGGTCGTCAACACGACCTCCGCAAGCCTCGGAGGGCATCGCTTGCCCTTACAGTGGTCCGAAGCCAGTCATGAAACCCTGGCTTACGACCTCGCCTATGGGCACGGACTGACGCCGTTTCTGGCCGATGCCGCCGAGCACGGCTTACCTGTGCTGGACGGGCGAAAGATGCTAATGGAGCAGGGGGCCGCCGCCTTCGAGTTTTGGTGGGGCAAGACCGCTCCCCGCAAGGAGATGCTCGCCGCCCTCCAATGAACCTGCTCTCGCCCACTCGCGAAAACCTCCTTTCAGTAGCCACAGCCTTGTTGGCCGGACAAAACGCGATCCTGCCGACGGAAACCGTCTACGGTCTGGCCGCCGACGCGACCAACGAAGATGCGGTGCGCAATATCTTTGCCCTCAAGGGTAGGCCAGCCGATAATCCGCTCATTGTCCACGTATCCTCCCTCAAACAAGCAAGCGCTTTCGTGCTGGAGTTCCCCGAGATTGGCAATCGGTTAGCCGAAGCGTTCATGCCAGGGCCGCTCACTCTCGTGGTGCGCAAAAGGCCCACGGTTTCTGACATTGTGACCGGTGGGCTCGACACAATCGCCATCCGCATGCCGGACCATCCGGTCTGCTTGGCCGTGATGGAGCTTGGCAACATCGCGCTGGCCATGCCCAGCGCCAATCCGTTCATGGGGCTCTCTCCGACTCGGATTGACATGGTCGATGCCGAACTCGCCGAGAAGGTTTTCGCTGTCGTGGACGGCGGTCCGTGCCCATTCGGTATCGAATCGACCGTGGTCGATATCACCGGTGAGCCGAGCATCCTTCGCCCAGGTTCGATTTCGCGACAGGAGATCGAAGCGGTTCTCGATCAGCCGGTTTCTTCGTCCGCAAGCCAAAGCGGGCGGCGCTCCCCCGGCCAATACCGCCGTCACTACTCCCCAAAGACTCGGTGCTCGATCGTCGCAAAACTTGCGCTGGGTCAACCTGGCTTGACGCTTTCGGAGGCGAGTACCAATCAGATTCAGATGCCGACCGACCCGAAGGAATATGCCCGACTCCTGTATGCGTCGATGGCCGAACTGGATTCCCTAGGTCTGTCTGAATTCGGCATCGAAGCGCCTCCTGAAGATGCCCGCTGGACCGCCGTATGGGATCGTCTGATCAAAGCGACCGCGACGGCCTAACTATCCGACGTCAAACGACGCCAACAGCTCGCCCGTGTTTTCGTCCACCAAATTCCACTTTCGCGGATGCCCCTTGATCCGCAACGCCTCGCGCGGTGCATAACAGCACAAATCTGCCGCCACGTCTACGCCAAAGTCTTCGGTCAAATTCTCGAAAGCCTTTCGGAGCGTGATCGCCGAACCTGCCAGGTTCCCGCCATCGGCCAGCCGAACATCGCCCTCACCCACCACGCAGTCGAGTCCCCACATCTTCAGCTGCGTCCCTGGCTCTAGGCCGGAGGCCATGGTCGAATCGCTGACGGCGATCACTTGACCATCGACCAGGCGTGTTTGAATCAGCACCATCGCCGCCTCCGGGCTTACGTGGATGCGGTCATAGATCAGTTCGGCAAAGAAGGGAGTCAGGGTCATCGCCGCTCCCGCCGCACCCGCCTCCCGATGATGAAAGCCCCGCATGGCGTTAAAGGTGTGCGTGCTGTGCCGCAAGCCCGCCTCATGACCCTTCTCGGCTTCCTCATAGGTCGCGTCAGTATGGCCCATGCTCGCAATCACCTTGCGTTTCGCCAGGCGACGAATCAGGTCGAGCGCCCCTGGGCGCTCGGGAGCCAGCGTCACCACCCGCAAGCGACGATCATCCAAAATCTCATCCCACTCCGACGAACCCGTAGGGGGATCGATAATGAATTCCTTGGGTTGCGCGCCCGGATACTTCGGCGAAATGAAAGGTCCTTCCAAGTGGAAGCCGAGGACCATAGGGTCAGCGGGTAGGTTCGCCAGCGCCTTCTTAACATCAGATGCCGGTGCCGTAACCGTAGTGGGCAGAAATCCTTCGTAGCCGTCGCCAGCGAGCTTCTTACAAAGGACACTCATCTGCTCCTTCGTTGCTGACATAAAGTCGATGCCGTAAGCGCCATGAAAGTGAATATCGACAAAGCCAGGAACCAGCACGCCCTCCGGCTCGCCGTTCTTGATGTCCGTCATCTCGCCCGTCTCCGTATCGAACCGAATGAGGTCGAGCCCATCCTCCCCGGGCGTCAGGGCCACAATGCGACTTCCGTATTTCTTCGTCATAGCGCTTTCGCAAATCCTCCGTGTTCTCGGATCACCCGTCCTTCCAGTTCCAGAATGGTAAGTTCCGCGAGCACTTCGCTCATCTCCATTCCAGTTAACTCGACAATCTTCTCAACTGGCATCGAATTCGCGTCAAGAACGCTCAAAATTTTCGCGGCCGGACCCTGAACCGCCGCCTTCGGCTGAACTGCGCGCGGTTCGATGCCTAGCGATTCGATCACCTGCATCGGGTGATCGAGCAGAGTCGCCCCATCGCGGATCAGCGAGTGCGAACCTTGGAACCCGAATTGATCGATCGGACCCGGAACCACAAAAACCTCTCGACCTTGCTCAGCGGCAAAGCCCGCAGTTCGGATTGCCCCGGACTTGAGCGGCGCCTCGATCACCACCACCGCCGAACTCAAGCAGGCGATCAGATGGTTACGCAAAATGAATTTGTAGTCTGCCGGCTTAGTGCCCGCGGCAAACTGGCTGAGGAGCAAACCACGCTCCTTCATCCGCTGAAAAAGGCCGGAATGCGCCGACGGATAAACATGGTCCACCCCGCAAGCCAGCACTGCAATGGTCGAGCCGCCCGCCGCCAAAGTGCCTTCGTGAGCGGCCGCATCGATGCCGACGGCACCGCCGCTGACAACGGTAATCCCGTGCCGGGCGAATTCCTCGGCGAACTTGCGCGCGCAGACGCGGCCATAAGAGGTTGCGCTCCGTGTTCCGACAATCGCCACCATCGGCTGATCAAACGCCTCACGATTCCCAGAATAGAGGAGTGCAGGCGGCACTCCCGAAGCGTAAGCGAGGCTGTCCGGATAATCATCCTCAGCCAGGACCCGAATGTCACCAGCGAAGCTGTCGATGGCCAGAACGGCGCTGAGACGTCGCTTCTCCGATTCGGTCAACAAAGAAGACGCCAAAAGAGCTTGGCCCCAATTGGAAAGAGGGTCGAGAGACTCTGCAATCTCTCGACCCTTCTGAATCGGCATTTCTGTTGCCAGAAACGCGTTCCAGTTCTGGAAACTAGCCGGCTCCAGCGCCGGTTCCGCCTCCGCCGAAGCCGCCCTTGCCGCCTTTGCCGCCCGGTCGTCCGCCGTTAGTCGTGCTGTCTTCTGTGCCTGGTCGCTTCAGCGGATCCAGCGCATTATCGACCCGGATCGTCACCGAAAGGTTCGTTTGGTTACCCATCCAGTCCGAAGCCGTGATGTGAACCACGTGTCGTCCGTTGGCGATCATCGGGTTCTTCTTAAACTGCGAAATCTGGCAGATCAGATAGCCGTCTCGACCGAAGTCAAAGTTGTAGGCCTTTCCGTCGATGTCCATCTTTACGCTGGAAATGTTAACGCCGGACGCTTCGTCCTCAATCTTGAAGATGAATTCCTGACCAGACTTACCGGAAACGAGTTCGCCTTGGCTCGGCCAAACCTGCTTCACTTCCGGGCCAATCAGATCGACGCCGCTGTTCATATCGAACGCCAGCAAGCTTGCATCTTCCGCCGGAACCAAAAGCGTGTGCCCGCATAGAGCCACCGGAGCCGTGATCTGCTCAACCACGATCGGATCGTTATTCGTCGAGGAGCTAGCCTTGCTTCCTCCTTGTCCAAATCCGCCGGGGCCGCCCTGACCGAAACCGCCGGGGCCAGCGCCTTTTCCAGTCGTGCCGCTGTCGGAGCCCGCATTGCGCGCCGCATCGTTCATCGGGCGAACGTAGTACTGCCAATCGACCGTTCCCGCCGAACTGACGAGTTGAACGGAACCGTTGATGGTCGGAACGACGAATTTCTTGCCAACGCACGTCGGCATGACGCTTGGCTGGGAGCCCAACTCGATCGGCTTGCGGGTGATGATGTTGCCGCCGTCGTCATAGAAGTAGGCGTTGCCCTGCTGGCTGATCGCCAAGACCATGCCGTTCCCGACAGCCGGGGCGAAGATCATTCGCTCGCTCATCGGCTTCTGCCATCGAAGGGACCCCGACGAGGCGTTTAGGCAAGCCATGTAGGTGCCAGTGTAAACGTACAGGTAACCCTCGGAGACCGTCATCGAGCCATCAGGGGGTGCGACACCGAACGGCTGTCGCCACGCGACCTTCTTCGATGCGAGGTCGATTGCCTGAAGGTTGTTGCGTCCATCAAAGAAGGAAACGACGCTTCGACCGTCGGAGTAGATCGGTCCGCGGATTCCGTCGAGAATTCGATAAGGAGCGTCGTAGATCGCATTACCCGTGCCAGAATCGACGCCCATCAGGTTGCCGCCGTCCATCGCAAAGGCGATATTCTTGCCGACCGCCACAATCTGACCGGAGATCGCATACGGTGCCTGGTACAGCCACTTCAGTTCGCCAGTATTCGGGTCGAGGCCGTAAATTTCTTTTTTGTCGTTGTAGGAGCAGAGAACGCCGTTAACGAGAATCGGTGCGCGTCGGAAAATGCCGGGCGAAGGAGCGCCGTTCGGATACTTCCACTTGGTGTTGCCAGTGGCCTGGTCGATCGCGTAAACGCGGTTACCGAGGTTGAAATAGATTGTATTGCCATCAACCACCGGGGACCCGTTCGGCGAAACCGGCGATCCTTGTTGCCACCTCCACGCCAGAGGGGCGGGACCGTCGAATTGTGCGGCCGCAATGCCGCTTACCATCGCAAGGGAGGCAATGACGAAACTTCGAACTCCAACCATATTTGTACAGCGTCTCCAAGGTCGCCTCGCGACCCGTCCTTGGACATTGTAATTCTACTAGGGTCGTTTTGTCCAGGGTTACAAGGCGTCTACCCTTTAGACGCACGAAAAATTCTGTGGATTCACGGTTTTGCCCTTCGCAAGAAATTGTTAATTGAAAAGCCCACAAAAGTGGCCGTCAGAAGGAATCGCAGAGACTTGGAGTCTGCCTTGAATGAGGTACAGGGGCGAACTCCACGTCCGTAAGCTGAAGATTCGCGGAAAATTGGTGGGCCCAGGTGAACTCGAATCACCGACCTCACCCTTATCAGGGGTGTGCTCTAACCAACTGAGCTATGAGCCCGCGAGGAAATAGTTATACCAGATCGCGATTCGTACTTTCTAGAGTGAGGACTGCGGACATCAATTTTCAATCCTCGTTCGAAACGAGTCGGATTCAGATATACTTTTTGGGCCCGCCCGGGTGGCGAAATGGTAGACGCAGAGGACTTAAAATCCTTTGGTAGCAATACCGTGAGGGTTCGAGTCCCTCCCTGGGCACCAAACCCCTTCATCTAAAGGGCTTCAACCTTCGAACGGAGCCAGTCCATCCCGGCACGCGTGGCCTCAACTCCGTCTTCGCCGCACTCCATTTCCAAGTCGATGAAAATCGGCTTTTCGCCGACCTTTTCGATCAGTACCGCCAGCGCCTCTTCGATTGGCACTACTCCCTCTCCGAGCCGACATCCGTCGTAGCCAACGCCCTTGTTCGAACGGTAAACGCCGGGTTCCGCGGGACGGAAGTCCTTCACGTGGATCAGGGCCGGAGCTGGGAGCTCACGCGCCGCCTCCACTGCGTCCACGCTCGCCAGCAGGAAGTTCCCAACATCGAAGCATAGACCCGTGTTTCGTCCCTGCAGAGGCTCCAGAATGGACATCAGCCGCGAAGGCGTCGCGAAGACATTACCGTGGTTCTCTAGCGCCAACGTCACGGACGCATCGTCGAGATCCTTAAGGGCATCGATGGTGCGGTAGCGAACCAGATCGATGCTATCCGTCGATGTCGGATTGCCCGAGAACACCCTCACAACGCTCGCGCCGATTTCCTTCGCCAAGTCGATACCCAAGCGAATTTTTTCCCGCTCCAAAATCAGCCGACCGGTGTCGTCATGATTGAAGTCGTTGGTCACCGAAATACTGTGAATCTTAAGGCCGGTTCTCGCCAGCGCCTCCTTCGTCTCCTCCAGCAAGTGGTCGACCTTGGCCTGGTGCGGTAGATGATCACGCACTTCACCCGGCTCATAGAGGAAAGCGTCCAAGAGCTCGACGCCATCGGCTCCGACCTCCTTCGCAAAGTCGATGAACCGCCCTGCCGACATCTCGCCTCGACGCCACGCGGCGATCACCGAGTACCACGAAATGCCGAGCGAAACGTTACCGCTGGCCAAGTTGGCTAACCAAGGGGGCGTAGAAGATCACACTTCCGACAACGACGAGTGCGCAGATGGCCAGGGCCGAGATCGCTCCAGACGAGAGTTCGTATCCGGTCGTGGTTTCTCCTTCTTCCGAATAGGCAGATCGCACCAGCTTGAAGTAATAGAACGCGCCGAACGCAGAGTTCGCCACTAGTACGATGGCCAGCCAAGCCTGGTCAAGTCGCACCAGGTCCGACACGATCAAGACCTTTCCAACAAAGCCCGCCACCGGCCCAATACCGATCTGCGAAAGCACAAACACAACCAATAGAGCCGCCAGCATCGGATGTCGCTTCGAGAGTCCGCGAAGCGAGTCGATCGTTTGCGGTCCCTCCTGATCACCCTCGGCGAGGGCCAGGATGATGAACACGCCGAGCGTCGCAAAGACGTACCCGATCAGGAAGTACAGCAAAGTCCAGTTAGCCGCCGAACGAGCGGCCGAAAGAGCCGCGAGAAAAGCCATGATGTAGCCAGCATTGGCCACCGACGAATACGCCAGTAGTTTCTTGGTCTCGGACTGCGTAAACGCCATCGCATTGCCCACCACCATCGACAGAACACTCAGGGCGACGCAGGCCGGAAAAGCAACGTGCTGCAGCGGCGCGCTCTGCGCGATCAAGTGGTACAGCGCGATGAAGGGACCAACCTTTGCTCCCGTCGCCATGAATGCCACGATATTGGTCGGAGCGCCGGAATAAACGTCCGGAATCCATTGGTGGAAAGGAGCGACACCGCACTTGAAGCTGAATCCAACCAGGATCAGCACGAAGCCAAAAACATCGAGCGACTGGTAAGGAGCATTCGCCTGCGATTTGAAGAACGAGAATCCATCCAGGTTCAGCGTGCCCGATGCCCCATAATGGAACGCGATTCCGTACAGGAAGAAGCCGGTGGCAAAGGCACCCAGCAAGAAGTACTTCAGCGCCGCCTCTTGAGAAAACTTCGACCGCTTGTTCATGCCGGCCAGAACATAAAGCGATATCGACAGCAACTCCAAGCCAACGAAGATCGCCAGCAGGTTGCTGGAGGTGCACATGATCATGCCGCCCAGCGAAGCCCAGCAGATGAGCGGATAGAACTCCGGACAATGAATCCGAGTTCGCTTGAAGTATGGATTGCTAATGAGAACCACTACGAAGGTGCTCAGCAGAATGAGGGTCTCGGCCAAGATTCCGCTCTTGTCCTTGAAGACCATCTCAAGCTCCATGTACTCGTTGCCGATCAGCCCGAGCTGCGAGAGCAGGGCGACGAATACACATGCCAGCGTCCAGCCGAACAGCGAATTCGACGTCCCTTTCGGCTTGACCATGTGCAGGACCAGGCCGAGCATTCCCGTCACCGCCAGGGCGATGTACGGAAACATGGGGGCGAATTCGAAAGCAGGAAGATTGAAAGGAGGCTTCATCGCGGTTCCTCCGTCTGGCTCTTTAATGCCATCAAGTCAGGATTGGTTGGCTTAGCCACGATGATCTCGGCTGGCTTTTGCGCTTCGGTCATGGCCTGGATCGTCTGCACGCGTGGCTCAAGCGAGCGTAGCATCGTCATCGGCAGGATGCCAAGAACCAGAATGATGACGGCAAATACAGTCCCGATCAGCATTTCGCGCGGGTTCAAGTCGCGCAGAGGTTCACTCCCCTCGGCTCGCTTGCCGTAGAACATCCGCTGATACATATACAGCAAGTAACCGGCCGACAACACGGCGCCGCCCGTCGCGATGTAGGCGAAAATCGGCGTCAGTCCGTTCACGCCTGCATGGCCCGCAGTGAATGCACCGAGTAGGGCGAGGATCTCACCAACAAAACCACTCGTGAACGGCAGGCCCAAGTTGGTGAGCATCGCCACCAGGAAGAGGGTCGAAAAGATCGGCATCGTCTTTTTGAGGCCGCCAAGTCCGTCCAGGGAGCGGACCGATGTTCGGTCGTAAAGGAAGCTGAGCAGGACGAAAACCGCCGCCGCCGCGATGCCATGGTTCACCTGCTGGAATGCCGCCCCCATCATGCCGTAATGGTTGAGGGAGAACAATCCGATCAGGATGTAGCCGACGTGGCTCACGGTCGAAAAGGCCATCAAGCGTCCTGGATTCTTCTGGATCGCCGCTAGAATTCCACCGTAAACGATGCCAACGACTCCGATGCCCACGATGATCGGAGCATAGGCGCGGCAGGCATCCGGGAAGAGCGGAAGCACAAAGCGGAACATGCCGAACGTACCGACCTTCAGCACCACACCAGCAACAATCGCTCCGATCGGCGCATCTTCATAGGTGTCGGCCAGCCATCGGTGCATGGGCACCACCGGAGATTTCACCAAGAAGGCAATCATGAAGCCCCAAAAGGCGAGCGATTGGAGCGGCCACGAATTTGCCCAGAGCCCTTCTTTCACGAATTGCTGAAGGTGTAGCAAGTTCAGGTCCGGTTGGCCCGTATGATGGGTGGCTTGGTTGCCGACGACGGTAATGCCCACCAGCATCAGAAGCGAACCGGCAAAGAGCACACCAACGTATCGCAGAGCCGACTTCCCTTTTTGGCCCGACCCCCAACCGAGGATCATCAGCGCAACCGGGATCAGGCTCAACTCGAAGAAGGTGTAAAACAGCAGCAGGTCGAGGCTACTAAAGACTCCGAAAAGGGTCCCTTCCAAACAAAGCAACAACCCGAAGAACTGGTTCGATCTTTCGGCCGGTTTGGAAATCAGCACCGCGATCAAAGTCAAAAACGCAGTCAGAAGCATCATCCAAACGGCGACGCTATCCACTCCCACAAAGTAGTTCGCCCCAATGGTCGGAATCCAGTTCGCATAGGTTCGATACTGGAAGTCGTCTCCGCCGCCGATGAAGGTCTTCGTCAGTGCGCCGCACAGAACGAGCATTCCGATCGAAACAATGCTTCCGATGACCTGCGCCACTTTGGAAGCCTGCGGGGCCAGCGCCAAAACGATGCCCGCGACGATCGGAACGAAAATCAGGATATTGAGGAGAGGAAGTCCGTTCATGGGTGCCCTCCCTTGAAGAAGTAGATCACAATCAATGCGAGTCCGACCACCCCAACCAACATGCTCAGGGCGTACATACGAACGATGCCCGTCTGGAAGACTCGAACCACACCAGCCACGAACTCGGTCAGCCTGCCGATGCCAACGCCCGATCCTCCGATCAGCCGCTCATCGACGCCGTCGTCTAGCATGGTCGCGATCTCGGAGCCGCCTTCGACCGACATCGTGGTCATCGCTTGGTCATAGCCGAACTGGCTACCAACCCAGCCACGAACCATTCTGAACAAGAAGAATTCCTTGGCCTTGGTCTTGGGGAGGCCACGGAAGTAGAGGAAGATGCCAAGAACGATACCGCCGATAGCCACGCCAATCGCAATCTGCTGGAGGTAGCTAGCCGCCTCGTGAGTATCCAGGGCCGAAGCCGTCGGAGCCGCCAGCCAATTCTTGAATCGCTCGCCTTGGCTGAGGTACCAACCGCCACCTGCGCTCAACACAGCCAGAATCACCAACGGCAGCCACATGCTGATCGGCACTTCGTGCGGGCGATGGCTCGGCGTCAAGCCATGATGGTGCTCCTCGCCTTCTTCGTGCTCGTGGCCTTCGTCGACCGGCATTTCTTCGTGCGACTCGCCTTCCTCGATGGCGGCAACTTCGTGCCCGTCAGGTGTCGCCATCCATCGTTCTTTCCCAAAGAATGTCAGCATCATCAGCCGAGTCATGTAGAAGGCCGTCAGCAACGCTGCCGCCAATCCGATGTAGCCCGCATATTGCCCGGCGTTAAATCCGTAGCGGGTGGCTGCCGCATTTTCGAATGCGGCTCCCAAAATCTCCTCCTTCGAGTACGACCCAGACAGAAGCGGCACACCCGCAATCGCCAACCACGCGATCGTCATTGTCACAAAGGTGAACGGCAGGTACTTCTTCAGGTTGCCGTAGTTGCGCATGTCCTGGTCGTGCGCCATCGCATGGATGACCGCACCGGCGCCAAGGAACAACAGCGCCTTGAAGAACGCGTGCGTCGTCACGTGGAACATGCCCGCCCACGAAGCGCCTACACCGCAGGCAATGAACATGTAACCCAGCTGAGACACCGTCGAGAACGCCAAGACTTTTTTGATGTCGGTTTGCCCGCAAGCGATGATCGCAGCGAAGATGGCTGTGAACGCGCCCACCAAACACACCACCATCGAAGCGATGGTCGAAATCTCATAAACCACGTGCATCCGGTTCAGGAGCACCACGCCCGAGGTGACCATCGTGGCCGCGTGGATCAGCGCCGAGACCGGCGTTGGACCTGCCATCGCATCGGGCAACCAAAGGTACAGCGGGAACTGAGCCGACTTTCCGCATGCTCCAACGAACAGCAACAGGCCGATTGTCGTGGCCAGCGGCACATTGTGTGTCAGCGCGTCGCGCAGAATCGGGAAAATCGTGTCGTAGCTGAGGTACCGCGTATCCGACAGGTGATGTTGGTCGCTGTGGGTCGCGACTGTCGCCACGATCAGCAACAGGCCAAGGGTAAGGCCCCAGTCACCGATGCGGTTAACCACAAACGCCTTGTTTGCCGCCCGCGAATTCGCCAAGTCTTCGTACCAAAAGCCGATCAGCAGGTACGAACACAGGCCAACACCCTCCCAACCGACGAACAGGAGGAGCAGGTTGTTGCCGAGCACCAGCATCAGCATCGAGGCGATGAAGAGGTTCAGATAGGCAAAAAATCGGCCGTAATCCTTCTCTTCCGACATGTAGCCCGTCGAATACAGATGGATCAGCGATCCAATTCCCGTAATGATCAGCACCATCGTCATCGAAAGCGTGTCGATACGAAGCTCGAATGGAATCGTTAGTCCCTTGATGTCGATCCAAGGAACGCTGGCCACGACCGTTGCCGCCGAGGGGTCCATCCCCATCGCGATCTTCGCCCCAATCAGGAACGAAAGAACGATCGGCACCACGGCAAGGATTCCAAGAATCCGCTTACCGCCCGCCGTCCCTTGCAGGCCAGGGCCAAGAAAGGTTTGCAGCAAAGCGCCGAGGACGGGAAGTCCGAGGGCAATCCAAATCATTCCGTTTCCGTCCATCCCTTACCCCTTGATCAAGTTCAAATCGTCGACATCGACTTCTTCCTTCAGTCGATAGATCGCCATAATGATGCCCAGGCCAACCGCGACTTCTGCCGCCGCAACCGCCATTACGAAGATGACCATCATAGGCCCGCTCATGCCTTGTGCCAACGTATGGCCCTCGGTTGCAAAGCGGTACCGCGCAAATGAAAGGAAAGCAAGGTTGACGGCATTCAGCATCAGTTCGATGCACATGAAAATCACGATCGGGTTTCGGCGAATAATGACACCGACCACACCGGTTGTGAACATGAACATGCTGAGGCCGAGATAGGCGGCTAGCGGTACGCCGTTCATGGAGTCCTCTTTTTAGCCAAAAAGACGGAGCCGACAACGCCGACGAGCAACAAGATACTCACAACTTCAAACGGGAACACGTACGACGTGAACAAAGCGTCGCCAATCAACTGCGGACTGCCAACCTGGTTCACCACCGGAGCGGCGTCGACATTGATCGTTGCGGGCAGAATCTGGCTCGCCAACAACCCGAACAGCACAAAACCAAATAGCAATCCGATCGGTCGCTTCAGGTCCCGCTTTTCCTCCAACAGCTTCGGATTCAAAAGCATGATCACGAACACGAACAAAACCATGATCGCGCCGGCGTACACCATGATCTGCGAGATACCCAAAAGCTCCATATTCAGGCTGAAGTAGAGGAACGCCAGCAGGAAGAAGTTGAAAACGAGGCACAGCGCGCTTCGAACCGCGCTCTTAGAGGCCACCACGCCGACCGCGCCCAACGCTGCCGGACCCGCCAGCATGGCAAACACGATCAGTTCGGGAGTGATCTTCACGAAGTCGCCTCCTTGTTCGAAACCACCTCGACGGTTCGGCGGTTCGACGACACCATGTTCACACTGCGCGAGCGGTATTGCGGCTCCAGCTTCTTGGCCCGATGCCGAACCATCGCCCACACAAAGAACAGGATCGCATAGAGCACGATGCCCGTGATCCAGCCTGCGGTCGGGCTATAAACTTTCGTGGCAAAAATCCACGTAGCCGTGATCATTAGGTTTGCCACCGCCAGCGGAAGGAGGAAGCGCCAGCCCAGGTTCATCAACTGGTCATAACGCAGCCGTGGGAACGTAGCCCGTACCCAAATGTAAACCGAGAGGCCGACCGCGCCCTTGAACAACATCACGACCAGCCCCATCAGGTAGCTGTTCTCGAGCGGCGCCAGCGCATCCCATCGGATCGGAAGCTGGTACCCGCCAAGGAAGACCGTGGCGAACACCATGCTGAAGGTGAACATCGCCATGTACTCGGCCATCATGAACAAGCCCCACCGTTTCGTGCTGTACTCGGTGTGATAGCCCGCCACCAGTTCGTTTTCCGCTTCAGGAAGGTCGAACGGCGGCCGGTTGGTCTCCGCCAGCATGCAGATGAAGAACACCACTGCGGAAATAAAGCCCATCGGGGTGAGGATGTTCCAGTTGTGCAGGAAGCTGATCTCGCCAAATAGCGGCTGAGCCTGCGCATTAACTATGTCCGTCATCTTCAGCGAACCGGTGGTCATCACCATCGCCGCCAGAGAAACACCCATCGCCAACTCATAAGAGATCAACTGGGCCGAGGCTCGCAAACCACCAAGCAGAGAATATTTGTTGTTCGAGCTGTATCCGGCCAAAACCGTTGAATACGCACCAAGCGAGGAAATCGCGAGGATATAGAGCAGACCAATATTGACGTCGGCCACCGGAGTAAATCGCGTGTCGCCGCCATAGGGAATGGTGCAGCCAAGCGTCAATGCGACAAACAAAGCGATCAGTGGCGCAAGGATGAAGAGGAACCGGTCGGTCTTGTCCGGCATGATGTCCTCCTTCAAAAAGAGCTTCAGACCATCGGCCATGGACTGCGCTAGGCCGAAAAGCTTGAACTTTTTACCCCTCAGAAAGCCCGGAACGACCTTACTGGTGCGCGAGAAAGTGATGTTGCCCGTTCGGTTCGGACCGATGCGATCCTGCATCCAAGAAAGGAGGCGTCGCTCGTACCAAATGATGAAAGGAACCGGAGCGAAGATTGGGATGATTGCCAGAATAGCCCGCCCGAATGCAGAAAGAACGTCTTGGATGGTGGGGTTTAGGCTGTGTAACCAGTCCATTTGGCAGTCCAAAGAATTTACCTGAGATCGTTCCGTGGATGCACTTAGGTACCGATTCCTCGCCGCAGGATTGTTACAATGTCTTCGATCCCATGAAACTGACGACGCTGACTTTCTCCATGACACCGGACCATTTTCGGAAGCTTGCCGTCAAGGCAAACCTTCGGCTGTACGTCCCAATTTCAATCCTGCTCGGCTTGATCGGTGCGCTCGTCGTCGCTTTCTCTGGTGTACAAAATGGAGTCCCCATAGCTGTCATTGTCTTTGTCGCCGAGGTTGCCTATGGAACGCTCCTTTCCTTTTCTGCCAGCCAGAAGCGGGTCATCTTGAAGCTAAATAAAGGGATTTTTGAGCGGAGGCGGATCATGGAATTCGACGAAGACGGCTACACTTCGAGGTCGGATTCTGGCAGCCATTCTTACACGGTCTGGAGCGATGTGGTACAGGCCAGCCATGTTTACGAGGTCACCAACCTCTACCTGTCTCGCCTCTACGTCGTCCAAATCCCCGATTCAGCGTTTCCTTCTTCGCGTGAACGCGACCAACTGCATCAACTTCTTCGATCGAAATCCCTGCTGAAATAGTGCAACCCAAAAATCCCTAGAAATAGTATCTTTTCATTGTGAAAAAATCTTCTGCTGTACCAGCGACGTTCTGTGCGGCAGTCGCCGCGCTCATCCTCCAGGGTTGCTCCAGCCCCGTCTCCGTCCGGCGGTGCGTGGACCCAACTAACGGCACCATTCTTCCCGATACGGCCTGCACCAATCCGATCATCGCCACCACGTACCGTGGAGGACGATATGCCCGCGTTCCATCGTCCACTGGTAACGTCTGCATCGATACAAATTCGAACCAAGTCGTGCCCGACTCATACTGCCGCAACACCACCAGCTACTACCCAGGCTACTATCATGCCGGGCGTCTTATACGGTCACCGCGATGGGGCTACGATGGTAGCGTTTCAAGCGGGAGGGTCACCAATTTCACCTCGACTCCGAGAGCAGGGTCCGATATCCACTCCTCCAGTGGAGGGTTTGTTTCCCATAGCTCGACAAGCACATCCCGAGGTGGATTCGGATCGACCGGTCGAGGCTTCAGCGCATTCTCTTAAACGCCAATGAGAAGAATTCCGATTGCTCCTCGCCCAAATTGGCAGGCAAAGGTCGAGGAATGGGGCCTCGTGTTCCACACCGATGAAGATCTCGTCTACTGGAACGAAAGCGCTTATTACGAATTTACGGCTCGTGAAATCGACGAACTCGAAACCGCCACCAACAAGCTGCACGCGATGTGCCTCGAGGCCATCGACCACGTCATCACCGAAAAGCGCTATGACCTATTCGGCTTCTCGCCAAAGGTCATTCAGGCGATCGAATGGTCGTGGGAAGCCGAGCCTCCGACCCTTTACGGCAGGTTCGACTTCGTGTACGACGGCTTCCACCCACCCAAGCTCCTGGAATACAACGCCGACACACCGACCGCGCTCCTCGAAGCCGCCGTCATCCAATGGAAGTGGCTGCAAGATTTGTTTCCGCACCGAGACCAGTTCAACTCGATCTGGGAAGGGCTCGTCGAGCAGTGGACGTGGCTGAAAACAAACCGAAAGCTCCTCGGAAGCCAAATCCACTTCGGTCATGGCGATCTCTGGGAAGACGAGTTAACGGTGGCGGTCCTCCGCGATACTGCGCAGGAAGCTGGACTCGCGACCGTCTCCCTGCTCATGGAGAACATCGGCTGGGATCACGCCCGTCAGTGGTTCGCCGACGAGAACAACATGAAGATTTGGACCATCTTTAAGCTCTACCCCTGGGAGTGGATGGTCAAAGAACAGTTCGGCGATCTCGCCCTCGACAACCTGAAGGACACCCAATGGATCGAACCGGTATGGAAGATGGTGCTCTCCAACAAGGCGCTGATGGCCCTCCTTTATGAACTCTTTCCTTCGTCGCCATATCTACTGCCCGCCTATCTGGACGGACCCCGAAGTATGCGGCGGTACGTCGAAAAGGCAATCCTTGGTCGGGAGGGCGCCAATGTCACGATTTACGACGGCGGCTCGGTCGTCGAGAGCCGAGGTGGCGACTATGCGGCATCGGGAAGCCTGTTTCAGGAGTATGTCGAGATTCCGAACTTTGACGGCAACCACCCGATCATCGGAAGCTGGATCGTCGGCGAAGACGCGCGTGGCATCGGCATCCGCGAGACGGACGGCCTCATTACCGACAATATGGCGCGCTTCGTGCCGCATCTCTTTTAGGCTTCTAGCCCTTCTCTCGCTTCAAAACCAACGGATGAAGGGCCGTCTCCTTTCCCTCCGCATCTACGACGTTCAGCGTCGTCTCATACTGGTCGCCAACAATCTTCGAGTGATTTCGCCAATGGCCAGTATCGCCGGATAACCCGGTGAAATCGAAAATCAGCTCACCCGTTCCTAGGGTGATGTGGCCGAAATAGATCGTCGTCCCGTTGTGCTGGTCAAGGTAGAAAACCTGATTCGTTTCGGGATCGATGCCCATCTTGGCGTGCATCTTCAATACCGGCTTCTTGGGATCGCCGACAATGCCGTCTGACTCCACCACTCGGCCATCTTCGACGAGCCGAAAACGAATCTCCACTGGCAACTTCTCGCCGACTGTACCGCGCCACACGCCGCCAACCATCGCCTTGACTTGCGCAAAAACATTGTTCGCCTCCGCGACATTGGCTTGAGCAAACACGGACGAAGACAAAGCGATCCATCCCAAAAGGGCAAAGTGTTTCATGCCTCATTATTGATCGGCCACGCCCCAAGTACAAGTGCCTACCTTGGCCTTGGTCAACCTGAGAAATTCAATACCGAACAATTGCTGGCTAATCTATCGAGATACCCTCAAGACCAAAAATGGTAATTTTGCGCGCTAGTAGAACTGCCAGATTTGCAACATCAGGTTCAAAAACCCTGATAACATTGACGAGGTTTTGGAGATACCTCTCATGAAAACTCATTTAATTACCATTAGCATTTTTGCAGGCTTGGCATCGCTGGGGAACGCGCAAGGTTACTTCAGTGACAACTTCGACTCGTCCAGTCAGCTGGACTACTACGGCGTGGACCGCGAGGCTCCTCTGTCGTTCACGACCGGGAACTTCTTTGGCCACACCGCCGCGAAGCTCTCCGTGTGGGACGACTCTGGTCAGACCAACTCGTTCTACGACTTCCAGGGAGAACAGCGCTATGGCGACACCGCCCATTCGACGGGCTTTGCCCTTCCGGCGGTGGGAACGAAGCTCAGCATGGACATCTACGTCCCGTCTTCGTGGAACGGTACCGCAAGCGGCTCCGACGACAAGCGCGGTGGCGACCTCTGGGCTCGCTACGACGACGTCACCCAAACCATCGGTAACGACGCCTATCCGACGGTCGGCTTCTACAACGAAGGCGACGGCAACGGCCTCAACATCGAAACGTTCGACACCTACACGGGCAACATTTCGGTTATCCCGCTCGCTTCGGCTAACGTTCAGCTCGACGGTTGGAACAACCTCTCGATGATCTTCGACGGCACCTCGCTGAACTCGTACGTCAACGGTGTGCTCGTCCACAGCGATAGCAATGCGGGCTGGGCCAATGTGGCTTCACTCGAATCTGGCTTCATCCAGGGCTGGCGACCGCTGTCGTGGGTTGGCACGACCAACAGCTATGACGTCGTGGTCGACAACTTCCAGGCCGTTCCGGAACCGGCGACCTTCGCCGCCCTCGGACTCGGCGGCCTCATGCTCCTGCGCCGACGCAAGAAGGCATAACAAAAAAGCCCCTTCTGATTGCGAAAAAGGGGCGAGCATTCAGCGATTCTCCAAATTGCGTGGAACCGTTGAACTCGCCCCTCCATCCCAACCCTTCCTCCCGAAGGAGGAAGGACAAGCGTCACGCGATGAACTGACTGATCACCTGCGGAACCGACGTATCGAATCCCACGATGTTAAGCGTCCCCGCATCGCCCGGGTTCCCGATGCTCACTCTCGTCGAAGCCATAGCCACCACGATCAGCTTCGCATCGATCCCCGTCTTTCGGCGGTAAGCCTCGATCGCTTGGGCCGGATGTTGAGATCCCTGCCACGTCTCCGAGTCCGTGTAGATCACGAACGCGTCGACCGCGATCTTGTGCTCCATTGCATACTGGATCGGAAGCGCACAGTCGGTCCCTCCTCCACCTGTCTTGGCGAGCAAGTCCACGACTGCATCCAATCGCATTTTTTGCGAAATGTTCAATTTGTACGATTTGGTATCGAAGGCCACGTGCGTTACGTGGTCTTCAACCGCCTCGGTGATCAACGCCATCGCTCCACACGCCTTTCGGCAGTCGAGCCCGGCGACGCCCGCAACCGAAGTTCCGCGCATCGATCCCGAAACGTCCAATCCGACGAGGATCCGCTTTCCAGATTTCTCGACGTTTCCGAACGAAGTGTAGAACGCCTTGTCCAGAGCCGTCAGGACTTCCTTCACCGCCTTCCACGTTCCGCCTCCTCGGACGCCATGCCCACCCGCATAGGTGTTCATCGCCGCCAAGATCGCCACCGGGTGGATTCGCGACTTCTTCAGTCGCTCCTCGTTCCCAAGGGCCTCGACGACCGTCCGAGTGGCCGACTTATCCTTCACGAACCATCCTTCCTCCAGCAACCCGACCTTCGTCATGTTGCCCAAGTTTCGGATCATCGCCGTGAGCGGCATATCGGCCAGCAATGCCTGCCAGATCGCCTTTTCTTTCAGCATCTCGGTCGGCAAAGCCTCTCGCGGCACACGGTGCTCGCGGACCAATCGAACCGCTTCGTCCAAGTCGTGTGTTTCGCGCAGAGTCAATGTCGCCTGCACGAGCGGCAGTTCGCCGGTGATCTCCCCGTCAACGATCCACTTGTAAAGCACGTTGTGCTTCTCAGTGCTCGCCACCGGGTGCGAGAGCCTCAAAAGGTCTCGGTTCGACCATCCGCCGCGCGCTTGGTACTTCACCACGCCGTACTCAAGCGAGTCCGCCGATTGCGCGTTGTACCACTTCGCGACCGCCTTTCGGAGTCCACGTCCCCATCCTCGCATCCCGTCGCAAGCTTCGGCAAACGCGAAGAGGTGGGTTCCGGTTCGGCAAACCTTCGGCAAAGCGTCGAACGCGGCCGCACGAGTCTTATCGTTTCCGAACGACGCCGCCAATGCCAGAGCAAAGATCGCCGGATCGTTCTTCGGTGCGTTTCCGCCGTGGCTAACCTCGGCGATGCGCGCAACGACTCGTTCTCCGTCTTCCTTGATCGCTTCGAGGACGTTGGCCGCGTTCTCCATCATCAGCTTTCGCTCACCGACGTAAAACGTTCCGTTCTCGCATCCCAGGATCAAAAACCGATCAAGCAAGGTCCATCGATCGACGTTCCAAGAGTAGCCGCCGGCATGGTTCGCGACTTGGCTCGTAAACGGGATCGCCCTCGACTGGTGGGTCGATTTGGCGTTGAACAACTTGCTGTATTTCATTTTCTTTTTTTCTCCTAGATCATTTGTTTCTTGTTTCTTCTGCGGGCAAAGTCGGTGTGGTCAAGTCAAGGGATCGCTCCCAAGACCGCTGGATTTGAACCAGCCCGCTTTTTCAGCTAACCGATAAGCCACGTCCATCGGCCCGCAAATCATATGTTGTTTGCCCTCGGGCAAAGGGGGAGGTTTGGTCTTCCCCGCCGTGCTCCAAACACCTCGATCCCGCAAGCGAGACCGGCCGGCCTTTCCGCCGAGGCGCTCCATGGTTTTGTGTAGTTGGATAACCCAAACCCATCGGCCCGAAGGCAACTTGTTGAACTCGGAAGAGTGTGGACAAAGAGCGCCGTAGATGTTTTAGATGCTCTAGCCACTGAGCTACAAGCAAGCCTTTCGGCAAGCAAGGGCGGATTCGAACCGCCGACCTTCCGCTTAGGATGCGATAACCTACTAGCAACGGCCCACACTCTTCCGAGGTCAAAGTACGGGCAAGAGAATGCCGTGGATAGATGCTCTAGCCAATTGAGCTACACGCTAGCCAATTGGTTAGCGTGGATGGATTCGAACCACCAACCCTCCGCGTGATAGGCGATAACCCACATGCTTCGGCCCGTACAAGTTGTTGTCGAAGTACAGGCAAAAGGGGGGGCGCTGGATGTGTCAATTGCTCTACCTGGCTGAGCTACCCGCCAACCGAAGTTGGCGGGGCCGGATTCGAACCGGCGTCCTTTTGTTCCGATAACCCAACAGCATCGGCCCGTACATAAATTGTCGTCGTATGCAGGCAAGTCTCGTCCGGCCTGGGAGATTTACAGTCGGTAACCCAAGCCTTCCGGCCCACAAAAGGGGAGGCGAAGCGCAGACAAGAGTTCGGTTCTGGCGGTGTATCTACCCAAAAGATAAGCCAACACCAACGGCCCGCGCATCAAAACTGGTTCTGGGAAGAAGGCAAAAACGGCCTACTTCGCGACGTCGATCAAATGTTTTTCGTGCTGGGAGTCGACTCAACCTGTCACGAATTGATCTCGACGTCAGCACCCTCGTGTAAAGGGACTCATTTGCAAGAAAGGATTGTTTACGATGACGAATTTCCTTGTCAAGGGTTTTCGAGAAAAAAGTCATAAAATGTACAAAATGGGACTTTAGCAATCCCAACATAGCACCCAGTAAAATTACCGGAACATAAACCACTTGATTAGCTATAACGATATTGCTGTATAATGCCCTTGTTTGCAATGACGTTATTGCAACAGCGTATTCAGTGGCTCGGATGATCGACGGACAGCTTGGTAACCGCGACCAAAAGGGCGACATGGCAGGAACGGGTATTCAATGATCGGTAACAAAAAGCAACTCTTCGTCATCTTGGGTAGCGCCTTCGTCTCGGCGCTGGCAAACGCGCAGCTCGTCACGATGCCTAACACGTTCATCCCCACCGGATTGAGCGGGAACGGCACGACCATGGTCGGCTACGGCACCGGCGGCTGGGCTTACTGGAATCAGTCTAACGGCGTCGTCCAGATTGGTGGAGTCCAGTCCGGCAATGCCCGAATCTCCGACGACGGCACCAAGATCGGTGCGAGCATGGCCGGGCCGCCCAACCCCTATACATCCACTGGCTGGACCGAAATGGGCCAGTATGAGGTGACGACCGGCACTTGGCAGAACTATGGCCACCTGAACTACCATTCGGGTACGACCGCCAGCACGGCCTGGGGAATTTCTGGCGATGGCAACACCATCCTTGGTCAGGCTTACTACAATACTACGGCTCAAGGCGGCACCGCCGCTCGCGTCAACCCGACGATCTCGTCCACTCCGGGCGGACCGGCACTTGATCTCGACCCAAACACCGTCAACAACGGACGTATTTCGGCCTCGAACTACGACGGTACCGTCGTGGGCGGCTACGACCAGGGAACATCGTTCGGCTCCATCTGGGTCAATGGCGCAATTCAGACCATGACCGGTGACTACAACGGAACCACCATTAACCTTGGCGTCGTCGAGGATATCTCGGGCGATGGTCGCTACGTCGCAGGCGATGGCACCAGTTCTTCGAGCTTCCAGCCGTACGTTTACGACCGTGCAACCGGCACTGCGAAGTTCGCTCCGAACCCCTGGGCATCCAACCTTGAGCGAGGCCTCATCATTTCGGTTTCCGGCAACGGCCGATACGCCATGGGTCGATATCTTCGATCTGGATTCAATCCCTACGTCGACGCCCACCTGTTCGTTTGGGACACACAGCTTGACACTGTGACCCTTCTGAACGATATCGCGACCGCACAAGGTATCGACCTTCAGGGCTTCAACATGACGCTTCCGTCCGGTATGTCCGACGACGGAACGACCTTCTGTGGCGTCGGCATCCCGTCGATCGGTACCGCCACTCAAGCGTTCTACCTGAAGCTGAATCCGGTTCCAGAGCCCGCGAGCCTTCTCGTCATGGGTGCCGGCCTCGCCGGAATCTTGGTCCGACGGCGCAAGAAGTAGGACGAACACACGAAGATGAGAACCCGGGGTGGCCCACTGCCCCGGGAAATCCCATGTCTGGATGCATTAAACTATGAAGCCGTTGGGGACGGACAAAAAGAATTACCGAATCAAGCGCGTTCGGCTGGCAGATGTTGCAAAAGAGGCCGGACTCTCGATTCAGGCCGTGTCCCACGTTCTGAGCGGAAACGAATCGGTTCGCATTCCCGAAGCCACCCGCGTCCGCGTTCGAGAGGCCGCCAAGAAGGTTGGTTATGTCCCCAATCGCCTCGCTCGCGCGATGAAGACCGGCAAGACCAAGGTCATCGCCATCTGGATCAACCTTGGCCGACTCCAGATCACCTATGTGCGCATGCTCCAGGCGCTCTCCGACCGAGCCAAAGCCGAGGGTTACGCTCTCATGATTATCTCGGTTGACCGCGACCTCGCCTACAAAGGCGAAGGTCCGCCGCCCGAATTCTGGCCCGTCGACGGCGTCATCGCCCTCGACGCCGGCAAAGCCCTTCGCACCTTCCGCGAAGATCCGAGTAATGACGGCACACCAGTGGTGGTGCTCGCCATGGAAGAATATGCCAACGGCGACACCGTTGGTTGGGACGTCTACGGTGGCGTCCGTAGCCAAGTCGAACGTATGATCGCACTTGGAAAGGAGCGAATCGTCCATCTCAGCCCACAATGGATCATCGACGGCTATCCACGCGAACAGCGCCGCCGAGGCTACACCGAGGCAATGCTCGAAGCGGGCCTCGAGCCCGTCATCATCCCGGTCAAAAATGAGTCGAGCGACAGCGCCGAGATGGCGATGAGCGAGTATCTCAAGACCAATCCCATGCCGGATTGTGTGGTTGGGTTCCTCGATAACCTGGCCGTCGGCGGAGCCCGGGCCGTTCTCAACGCCGGGGGTCGCATTCCCGAAGACTGCTGGGTCTTTGGCATTGGCAACTACCCCGAAGCCGCCGACTTCCGCGTCCCGATTTCGTCGCTTCAGGTGCCGATCGAGGCCCTGATCGACCAAGCTTGGACCTGGCTCCTCGACCGAATCGGCAACCAGGATCAAGAAACCAGAGTGCAGGTCCTGCCAATGGAATTCATCGAGCGAGAATCGACTGGGCGAACATAAGCCCTGCCCAAAACCATTTCGGAATCTGCCCTAATGGGATGGCCTTTTTGGGGGCACAGGCGTCCCGCCTGTGGACATGACTAATCTTCCCTCCTTCCGCCACAGACTATCATCCTCTGGAGCAGTTAACAAACCATCACCAACTGCGCTGGCGTCCCGCCTGTATCAAACTCACCTAGTTCAATGCATCAGTAAAGTAACCTACCGCGCATGGACCATAAGGGCTGGTATCGCCGCGATCTCCCGCACTTCGATGCCAGCAATTACACTCAGTTCGTGACGTTTCGCCTCGCCGATAGCCTTCCTCAAACCACGCTTGATCAAATGCATGAAGAATTGAAGCGTGATCGCAAGAATCTAAATGAAGAATTGGTTCGGCGTATGGAGGCCCATCTAGACCAAGGAATTGGGTCTTGCATCCTCGCTGAACCGAAATGTGCTCAGGTCGTACAAGATTCTCTCATCTGGCTTCACGAAAGGAGCTTTCACTTGGTCGCTTGGGTTGTGATGCCAAACCATGTCCACTTTCTAGCCTACATCGATGAGGGTCAATCCTTATCAAAAGCCCTCCACTCATTAAAATCGTTCACTGGCCACGAATTGAAGCGACTGCATCCGGAGCACGAAACGGTTTGGCAATCCGAGTCCTTCGACCGCTATATTCGAACCGAGGACCACTTCCTTAGTCGAATTCAATACATCCACGAAAATCCAGTCATGGCTCGACTCTGCGATCGGGCTGAAGACTATCCTTGGAGCAGTGCCTCGGCAAAATGGAATAACCCGTAAGATCAACCCCACAGGCGAGACGCCTGTGCCCCCAAATACAAAAACCCCGCTCGTTTGAGCGGGGTTTTCTAATTTGCCTAGCGAGCCTTGGGTGCTTAGCGTCGCTTTCGGAACTTTGCGTCAGGATCGCCCGATCCACCGCCATCTCGGCGCGGACCTCGGTCTCGATCTCGATCTCCGCCACGGCCACCGCCGTCGCGTCGAGGACCACGATCTCGGCCACCGCCACCTCGTCGTCCGCCGCCATCGTCGCCGCCACCGGTAGAAGCCGGAGGAACTCCGTCCTCATTGCCTTCCAGGGTCGGCAGATCCTGCTTCACGCCGATCGCCGTCAGGTTCAGTCGGCCCATGGCGTCAAGCTCGAACGTCTTCACGTTCAGCGTGTCGCCCATGTTCACGACCTCTTCGATTCGGCCAATCGGCTTCAGGGTGATGTGCTCCTTCGGAACAAAGCCTTGCTTGCCGTTGCTCAGTTCAACCAGCACGCCGCGACCCATGATTCGGGTCACAACGCCGGTGAATTCCGTACCCATTTCGACGTCGCCGACGGCATCCTTCACCATCGCGATCGCCACTCGGGCTTGCTCGCCGCCGCTGGAACCGATCAACACCCTGCCATCCTGCTGAACGTCGATCGAAGCGCCGGATTCGGCCGTGATCTTCTTGATCGTCGCGCCGCCCGGGCCGATCAGCGCACCGATCTTCTCGGGGTTGATCTGGATCGTCGTCACCTGCGGAGCCGTGTCAGCGACCGTGCTTCGCGGTTCGGAGATTTCGGCTTCGATGACATCGAGAATCTCGAGTCGAGCGTCGAGCGCCTGGTTAAGGGCTCGGGCCAGAACGTCGTCCGGAATACCGTCCAGCTTCGTGTCGAGCTGAAGAGCGGTGATACCGGCACGGGTACCCGCAACCTTGAAGTCCATGTCGCCGCAGAAGTCTTCCATGCCGATGATGTCGGTGAGGACCTTGAAGACCTTACCGTCGGACATCAAGCCCATCGCGATACCGGCGACCGGTGCCTTGATCTTGATACCGGCATCCATCAGCGCGAGGGTCGAACCGCAGACCGACGCCATCGACGTCGAACCGTTGGACTCCAGAACCTCGGAGATCAGCAGAAGCGTGTACGGGAAGTTCGGATCATCGAGCGGGATCACCGATCGAAGCGCGCGCTCGGCAAGAGCGCCGTGACCGACTTCTCGTCGTCCCGGACCGCGCATCGGGCGGCACTCGCCAACCGAATACGCCGGGAAGTTGTAGAAGTGCATGTAGCGCTTCGGCTCTTCTTCCTCGATTCCGTCCATCGTCTGGGCATCACCCGGAAGGCCAAGGGTCGCAACCGTCATAACCTGGGTCTGACCGCGGGTAAACAGGCCCGAGCCGTGGACGCGAGGCAGAATTCCTGCGATTGCTTCCAGCGGACGAATCTGCGTAAGCGATCGACCGTCCGGTCGCTTGTCCTTGCTGATGATCAGCTCTCGAACAACTCCCTTCACCACACCGTCGGCGGCTTCGGATAGCTGTCCTAGAATCTCCGGCTTGTCGGCGTATTCCGGCTTGAGCTTCTCGACGATCTCCTTAATGAGGTCGTTGAGCGCGCTTTCTCGAACGGCCTTGTCCTTGCTTCCAAGGAGAGCCTTCTCGATGTCCTTGCCGTACTTCTTTGAGATATTCTTCTTCAGGTCCTCGTCGATGACGAACAGCTTGACGTCTCGCTTTGGCTTGTTGACCAACTTGGCGAACTCTTCAAACTTCTCTGCGATCTGCTGAATAGCCTCGTGGCCAAACTTCAGCGCCGCCGCCATATCTTCTTCGGAAACTTCACTCGCGCCGGCTTCGACCATCGAAATCGCGCCCTTGTGGCCCGCGACGATCAGGTCGAGGTCACTCGCTTTGATCTGGTCGTTAGACGGGAACAAAACGAACTCACCGTCGATGCGTCCAACTCGAACGCAGGCGATAGGAGCCTTGAACGGAAGGTCACTCACCGCGATTGCCGCGCCAGCGGCACAAACCGCGAGCACGTCCGGTGGGCAATCCTGCTCCACCGCAAACGGCATGGCGATAACCTGGACGTCGTTGCGAAGGCCCTTCGGGAACAGCGGGCGAATTGGGCGGTCCATCAGTCGGCTGACGAGGACGGCCTTTTCACTCGGTCGTCCGCCGCGCTTCATAAATCCGCCGGGAATCTTTCCGACGGCGTACTTTCGCTCTTCGTAGTCGCAGGTGAGGGGAAGGAAGTCGATTCCATCGCGCGGATTTTCGGACATAGTCGCGACACCGAGGACGATGGTTTCACCCATTCCAAGCAAAACAGCGCCGCCAGCTTGCTTGGCGACGCGACCGGTTTCGAGGTAGAACTCTTTTCCACCTACCTCGAATTCTAAGGTTTGTATCATTTAAACTCCGTTTCGATTAACGGGGCTTAACTTCTCGAATTCCAAGTTTCTTGATAAGTTCGCGATACTTCACGACGTCGCGGTTGCGCAAATAGGCTTCCAATCGGCGTCGCTTACCAACCAGCATCATCAAGCCTCGTCGGCTGTGGAAATCCTTCTTATGAGTTCGAAGGTGGTCGGTGATTTGCAGGATTCTCGCCTGCATGATTGCGATTTGCACTTCAGCAGAACCGGTATCGCCATCTTTGACGCCGTATTCTTTAATGACTTCTAGTTTCTTATCTGGACTCAGGGGCATCGTGTTTTAAGCTCCGTGATAGATCAAACCCAGCAGAAACGCTTACCGCTCAATTCAGCCTCCCTTCCAACGGAGCGAGGGGCTCAAGTCAACGGTCAACGAACATCCGCCGAGCCGACGGGCAAGAGTCTACCACATATTTTGTTAAGAGGTCTGCAACTCCTCAAACAACCAGCCCTTATGGTCCGCCTTAGGCAAGCAGTCGATCTTCCAATCATCGCAGATCCGCTTAACTTCGGCAACGAATCGCTCAGCTTCCTCCTTGCGTTCCTGCTCCTTTTCCTCGGCAGTCTTCTTCTTTCGAACCAGGGCCCGGAAGATTTCCCCAAAGGCTCCCCGCGAAATCTTCGACTTTGAATCTGTAAACGCCTCGTACGTCGATGGCAAATGTCCAAGCTGCCTGAAGGCCAGAACCAGCGTATCCTTTCCGATCTGTAGGCGGTGGGGCCCAGCCTCCATCGGAATCGAGGTCGATGTTCCGAGCTTGTACTGAAACGTGTCGGTTGTCGCAACTACAACCAGTGAATCCTTTCCCAAAGCAGCCTGCAGAATAACGGCCTGGGCAAAAAACTCGATAGCAGGTCGGTGTTGTGCATGAGTTTCTCCCATAGAGGACAAAGCGTAGGCGTACGACAGGTGGATGAAGTAGTCGATCAGAAACTCGTATTTAGCTTCTGTGAATCGATCCAGAATGCTCTCGACTTCAACTTCTTTCCCTAAGAAGTTTGCCATGAAGGTACGGCCAGCCTCCCTCATCTTCTCGTCAATGAGAAGGGCCTGCTCGCGATGAGCCGCCAAAAGTCCCTTTCCCGTCTGCACCAAGACTTATTTTACGGGAGGATCGAGTTTTTTCGCGCCAATGCCTGCCTTGGCGGACTGCTTCAAATAGATGTTCTTGATCTCCCCGCTGTCGAGGTCGTACACCGAACCAAGGATCGTCAAATCTCCGTCTTCGATGAACTTCTTGAACGGCGAAGTCTTAGCGACCTCATTGACGGTATTGATCACGTTCTGAGCGATGGCGTTATCGAGGTGGATTCCCTCCTTGTCTTTGGTCGCCCGAACGGCGGGCATAATCTCGTCGATCAGTGTCGGAATGAAGCTCGGCCCATCGTGCGCCTCCGACTTCCCTTTTGAATAGAACGAATCGAGCGCCGCCTTCACCGCGCCACATCGCTCGTGCCCAAGCACGACCAACAGCTTGGTACCCAATTTCTCGACCGCATACTCGATGCTGGCCATGATCTCCGTATCCGGCACGTTGCCCGCCACTCGAATCACAAATAGGTCGCCTAGGCCTTGGTCGTAAACAATCTCCGGTGGCACCCGCGAGTCGGCACACGAAAGCACGATCGCGAACGGCTTCTGATCGCGAGCCAGCGCCGTTCGCGTCGCCGCATCCTGATTCTTGTGCTCGGCCATGCTGGACACGTACCGCTTGTTGCCGGCCTTCAACCGCGCAATCGCGTCCGCTGCCGAAACTGGCAAAGCGGGCGGCTGTTGCTGAAGCAGGACGACGGCACCGAGGATAACGCTGACAATCATGGCTTTCGACTCTTGAACCCAGTATCCGCCCGTCAGGTGGAAAATGCTAGGATTCCCCGCAAAATTACCTGATAAAACGATCTGCCCGCCTTTCCCTCGTCGGAACTGACCTCGAAACCGCGTGAAATCCCCGACGCCCAAACTGTAAACTCGCGCCATGAGTTCTCCCGTCAATCTCGCATGGGTCGGCGTCGCCCACATCCACACTCCCGGCTTTTCCAACGAAGTCCTCAAGCGGGGCCACAAGTGCGCCGGAGTCTATGACCACGATGCGGCCAAAGCGGCCAAGAACGCCGAAACCCTGGGCGGCAAGGTCCGCACCATCGCCGAGATGGCGGCCGACTCGTCCGTCGATGCCTTCATCGTGACCAGCGAAACGTGCTACCACCTCGACCTGGTCAAGCAAATCGCCGACGCAGGCAAACCGATCTTTGTCGAGAAACCCCTCGGCATCAGCACCGAATTTTCGACCTCCATCCTAGAAATCCTGGAAGATAAGAAGATCACCTTCCAAACCGGCTACTTCCAGCGGGGCGGAGCGGCGATCCAGACCCTTAAGAAGAACATCGACGGGGGCCACTTCGGCACGATCACACGGGTCCGAGCCAGCATCTGCCACAGTGGCGCTCTCGGCGGCTGGTTCGATACTGATTGGCGATGGATGGCCGACCGCAAGCTCGCAGGGGTCGGCGCCTATGGTGACCTCGGAACCCATGGCCTCGACCTCCTGATGTGGCTCTTCGGCGGCGTCAAAGCCGCGACCGGTGCGCTCTCGATGGGAACCGCTCGATACGAAGGGTGCGATGAACTGGGCGAAGGTCTGCTGAAGTTCACTAATGGCATCATCGGAACCCTTACCGCGTCCTGGGACGACGTCGCCAACCCTATCCGCATGCAGGTCACCGGAACCCAAGGCCACGCCCTCCTCAATGGCGAACTCAAGCTCGCTGGCCCGGATGGCAAACTCGAAGTCGTCACCGCGCTTGAGCCGGGCGTTTCGGCTGGCTTCCCCGGCTTCCTCGACTTCTTGGAAGGCAAGAAGGTTGATTTGGTCAAGCCGCGCGAAGCTGTCGCCCGCGACATCGTCATGGACGCGATCTACAAGGGCGCCGAGACTCAATCTTGGATCGACATCTGTAGCGACTGGCACTAAGCCAGTTCGCGAATCACCCTCAGCGTCCTTTCAAACAGGTTGCTGAGGGTTGCAAAACCAAGAAGTGATGTCTGACTACAAGCATTACATCAACCCAAAGGACCTTGGGCAACTATGCTTCGTCACGACCACTTGCTTGGACTGGGCTCACCTCTTTCGACGCGAAGAAATGCGAACGAGAATGTCGATCTCGCCGCTCCAAGACTGCAAACAAGAGAGCAAAGCTTTTCACGTATGTGGTGATGTCAAATCATCTGCACTTTGTGGTTCGCCCGCACGAAACGAAAACCATTTCGGAGCTAGTTCAAAAGATCAAACAACGGTCGGTTATTCGCCTAGAAAAACACCTTGAGCAATCCGAGCGAGAGCAGCTCTCTCCTCAAGCTGGTCTCAACCGACATCGATATTGGCAGCGCTCGTTTCGAGCAAATCCCCTGCATACGACCGCTGTCGCGGAACAGAAGATCGACTACTTGCATCAAAACCCAGTCCGGACTGGCATCGTCGACACTCCCGAGGACTATATATGGTCGAGCCACTACGCCTGGCACCAAGAGGCTCTGGCTGACGACACGTCTATCGACCTAAGTCGGATGCTGGAGCTCTACAGGGGCTTACTACCGTAACCTTCTCGCTCCCTCAGTAGCCGATCCCGGACCGTTCCCGCGACTATGACGCATAGCTCGAAAGCCGGAACAACCCGGCTGCTGAGGGTACGAATCAATCAAAGCCTCAACAGCAAGTCCTTCCGAATCCGCACACCATACGAAAACCCAGCGGCCAGCCATGCCTATGCTGCTGAGGCAGCAATCGAAGCCCTCTCCTCCGCTCCTTCAGTAGCCAATCTGGGAACATTCTTTCGACCGAACCGACAGGCCTCCAACAAAGGCTCCTTGATCCAATGTTTAGACATCAAGAGAGAAATCCATGGATCTCGAAATTCTTGCTAAAGATACTCGGTGACCATCCAGACATTGGAGAAGTCGAGGTTTTGAAGGTCTTCTTTGCGAATCCAAAAATACGCTGCCCCGCAATCGCCCCAGGTACAGCCGACTTCGTCGAGACCTTCGAATTGGGCCAACATGATCCAATCTTCACGTCGCGACCTTAGTGAGGTGGCCTCAGCCGTCATCTGTCTGTTTTGATCATATATCTTGATGCCAGAATGGGCTGCTTCAACGTCCCGTTCCATATCCTCGGTCTGGAGTTGCTCTGCGTACCCCATGACTTGCACTGCGTTCTCCAAA
Organism: Armatimonadota bacterium; assembly: GCA_016125185.1. Lineage (NCBI taxonomy): Bacteria > Bacillati > Armatimonadota > Armatimonadota bacterium. The sequence goes on from WGMG01000002.1 coordinate 407,216, forward strand.
CCTACAGGGAACAAGTCAGTCCATCGCACCTTGACCTCCCGAGGTATTTCGCTCGATTCAAGTAATCGGCTGCTTGACGAAGGGTAGCTGGTAACTTTCTTAAAGCCTAGATTTGACTTAGGAAAGTTGAATTTGTTCTTTGACGGCTTCATCCTGAGAGAGCAAGAATTATTGCCGTCTTCCGCGTACAACACTCGGCAAATATTGGAACCAACCGGACCAGCCTCAGCAAAGCAATTCTCGTAGTCGACAAAGAAGTAAAGGACCCCGGATTTGGGCAGACCGTAATTCGGGTTCAGTGACGGTAAATCGCCCAGGTCAAGTTGGGCAATGAAGTCCAGGTCACCAACCGTGTTAGTTGGCCATTGCATCGTCGACGGCATTTTCGGCGAGCCACCTGTAAAGCTATTTGTATTGTAATTAACCGAAAGTCCGGCGATTGCTTGTACCGCTAAAGCCTCAATCTGTGAGATGATTGATTGATTCTCCAAGCGCACCTGTTCAATAGGTGTCTCTGGTTCCCTCGACAATACGTTTCGAATTAAGCTGAAAATCCCCATTTCCAACATCTATTGTCGGAAGTGAAGGGTCAAAAGCTAAGTTTCAAGGTTTTCTGTTTTGCTTCCTCCGCAGCCAAGGAAATCCGAATTCGCTCGCACTTGCCCTTGCCCGGTCCTACGGCTCCCCGTCGTCGTCCCCGATCCGCCTCGGCAATTGAGACTTCCCATCCGGGTCGGGGCGGACGTCCAGCAGCTTCTCGTACACCTGTCCGTCCACCGTCAGCCGCACCGTATACATGCCCGGTTCCACAAACGCCCCGCGCGTGAGCGGCGTGCTGTGCCAGATCGCGGCCATGCGCAATCGCGTGTCCTCACCCTTCTTGCGCAAGTCCCACACAAATCGGTGGCTTCCCGACGTGGCCACTAGCGGCTGAGGGTCGCGCGCCCATTGTTCCTGAACCGTGATCGCCTTCGGATCGACCGGCTTCAGCACATCGTCGCTGGAAAACGTTCGCTGAACCTCGCCCTTCTTATTCAGAAACTCAAGCTTGACCTGGTGCGCATTCGAATCCAGATAGTAGTCGATCGCCACACCGTCCGGCGGGTTCTGCCCGGCGGGCTCCTCTGGCGGAAGCGGAGTATCCGTGTTCAAGTTCCACTCCACCAAGAACGACCGCGACGGTGGCGCCAACACGTCGTCCAGGTGCCGAAGCAAGTTCACGGAATCCATGATCCAAAAGCCGCGGCCGTGAGTGCCGACAACCAGATCGTCGTCCTTCACCACCAAGTCGCGAATCGACGTCGCCGGCATGTTGGTGCGGAGTGAATTCCAGTTCGCGCCGTCGTCGGCCGAGAACCAAACCTGCGTCTCCGTCGCCGCGTAAAGAAGGCCCTTCTTGACCGGATCTTCGCGCACCGCGTTCACCGGCGCGGTTCCCAAACCGTTCACGGAAAGCCCCCAATTCTTGCCATAGTCGTGGGTTACGTACACGTACGGGGCTTGATCGTCGCATCGCAGGCGGTTCACCGCCACGTACGCCGTCCCCTTATCGAAATGCCCGGCGTCGATCTGTGCGACCTTGCTCCACGAGGTCAGTTGCGGCGGCGTGACATTCTCCCAATTCTTACCAAGATCGCGGGTCAGCCACACCAGACCATCGTCCGTTCCGCACCAAACGATCTTCTTGTCCTTTGGCGACGGACCGACCGCATAGATCACGCCGCGCCGCTTCATCGTCTTCCCTTCGTCCGAGACGGCGGCAAACGGAGCCGGAACGTCCCACGCCTCGCGCGACAAATCTGGACTGATGATCGACCAATCCTTACCTCCACTCGTGGTCAGCAGCAGCTTGTTCGACGCCAAAAACAACATGTGCGGGTCGGCTTGCGAGAACAGCATCGGCATGGTGCGGATGTAGCGCAAATCCTTGAATGTCGGACGCACGCTCTCGACTCGCCCAGTCGACTGGATGAACTTCGAGCCCTTGCTTCCGTACACGATGTCCGGGTTCAGGGGGTCGGGAGCCACATACGCGTACTCCTCCGCCCCCACCGCGTGCCAATCGCGAAAGGTGATCGATCCGTTTCGGCCCCGGCTGGCCACCGCCGCCGAGCCGCTTTCCTGCTGGCCACCGTACACCCAGTAGGGGAACCGGTTGTCGGTCGAAACGTGATAGAACTGCGCCGTCGGCTGGTTGTACCAACTGCTCCACGTCTCGCCGTAGTTCACGCTGATCGTCGCGCCCTGATCGCTGGCGAGGCCAATGATGTTCGGGTTGGTCGGGTGAATCCAAATCGTGTGATAGTCGTCGCCCCCCGGCGAGCCCTTGATGCACGTGAACGTCACGCCCTTATCCGTCGAGCGGTACGTCGATGTGTTCGCCGCGTACACCACGTCCGGGTTCATCGGATCGACGCGGACCTCGGCAAAGTCGCTTCCCCGCCCCCAAATCCTCGGTTCGCTGTTGGTGTGGACCCACGTTTCGCCGCCGTCCTCACTTCGGTAGATGCCGCCTACCTTCGGCGCATCGACCGTCGCGTACAAGCGCTGAGGGTCAGCTTTGCACACCGAGAAGCCAATTCGTCCCACGCCATCCTTCTCGTCCGGCAGACCGCCGCCCAGCTTTCGCCAGTGCACGCCGCCGTCGATCGACTTGAACAAACCACTGGTGTTGCCCTGCCATCCGCCGTTCTCCCACGGCCCCTCGCGCGAGGCCCAAAGATCGGCGTAGACCACCTGTGGGTCTGTCGGGTCGATCGCCACGGCCGCCGCCCCGGTATTCTCATCGACATAAAGCGATTGGGTCCAGTGCTTGCCGTAGTCGGTCGTTAGGTACACGCCTCGCACTGGGTTGGGGCCATAGGGATGTCCCATCACCGCCACAAAGACCCGCCCTGGGTTCGTCGGGTCAACCGAGATGCCGCTGATCTGTTGGCCATCGCGAAGTCCCATGTTCTGCCATGTCTTGCCGCCGTCGTCGGTTCGGTACACGCCGTCGCCCACGCTCAAGTCGGGCCGATGCAGACCCTCGCCGCTCCCCACATACACCACGTTTGGGTTCGATTGGGCGATGCCCAGGCACCCGACCGAGCCGGTCGGCTGATCGTCGAACACGGAGATCCACGTGTGACCGAAGTCGGTCGATTTCCACACCCCGCCATTGTTGACACCGATGTACCAAATGTTCGGCTGGCTGACCACGCAGTCGATGCCCACCGTCCGCCCGCCGCGAAAGGGACCAATGTTCCGCCACTGGAGGCAGTCGTAGCGATCTTTGGGGATTGACTGGGCCGAGCAAAGGCCGGCAAACAGGACAAGCGCGAGCGGGGCAAATCGCATACTGACAATCTTATCAGAGATGGGATTAATCTGCCTGTTTGGTCCGCCGAGAAAGACCTCTGATGACCCATTGCGTTGCTAGCAATAGTTTGTTGAACACCTGCGCCGTAAATGGGATGAAAGAAAGCTTGAAACCGAATCAAACAAAATAAGCCATGCAAGACAGGTACGCCGGGGACGTAGGCGACTTCAGTAAGTTCGCATTGATGAGGCAATTGCAGACTTGCTCGGATCGTCCACTTGGCCTAGTGTGGTATAGGCATCCAGACGAATTTCGCACCAACGACGGAAAGCATATTTCTTACCATCATCGGTCGAGTTGGCAACAATGCGATGGCGAACTTGCTAATCTGCTAAAACTCGCTTCCTCACAGAACCCTCGAACGATTGAGTTTCTTGAAGGACTGCCAATGTTTCAACTTACACCTCGGTTCGTAGGCGAATACTGCCATCCGATGGGTCGAGTCGGCTGGAACCGGGAACAGTGGTTCGAAGATGCGACCCATAAAGTTGCAAATTGTGAAATTGTTTTCGTCGACCCCGACAACGGCATTAACCTTAAGCCGAACAAAAGATGCTCGCCAAAACATATCGACCTATCTGAACTGAAGTTTCTTGCAGATCGACACAAGATAGTCGTCGCCTATCATCACTTCGATCGAAGCGAATCACACCGGGGCCAAATGAATCGGTTGAAGGACGAGCTCTTCGCCGAGTTGCCCAACCACAAAATCGAGATCTTGCGATACCGACGAATCAGCCCAAGGGCTTACGTTTGCCTTGTTCAGCCGTCAGCCTGCGAAGACTTCACCAATTGCGTAGACTTATTGACGAACACTCCTTGGGATGTCCACTTCGAACGATAGAAGGGTTGTGGAGTCATCAAATTCATAAAAGATCCCGTTGGGGCGCAGGAGAGCGACCGCACCGTCTACCGTATGGCTAAAGCCCAAGATGCCCCTTGGTGAAGGGGCCGATGACGCGCCACTGGCAAGGAATCGGGGGATTGAGGTCAGCACCAGAAAAGTCACTCTAGATCTCCCGGAATAAGAGACGTGTAGCACCTAAATGGTATGCGAGCTCTCCCTCGCCCCAACGCCAACCAAAGGGCCAAAGCCAAAGATGCCCCCTGGCGAAGGGGCCGATGACGCGCCAAAGGCGAGGAATCGGGGGATAGGGTCAAATCAACCCAACTCCAATCGAACCAACCGGACCTTGTGCAGGATTTCCACCACACGCCATCCGTTCTCATCAGCGTCTCATCTACCGCAGCCTTGAATAGAACCGTACGGGCAACCGCACGCGATGAGGACTCCAATGACAACGAAAACCACTTTTCTTGGTCTGCTTTTAGGCGCGTCCGCGCTGGGTTACGGACAAACCATTCTTTACGACAAGATGTCGAACGCCTATTCGGGCAACATCATCCAATCGGCATGGTGGTCGCCGGACGGCTCCGACTACGACGTCTACACCTGGGACGACTTCACCCTGTCCGCCGACTCGACCATCAACGAGGTTTATTGGCGGGGTGGAAATGCAATCACTGGAAATGGGGGAATTTCGGGTTTCTCGATTCGATTCTACGAGTCGATCGCGGGCGGATCTCAGCCGAAAATTACCGCCCTGCCAGAAAACGAAACCTCGGCCGACTACCTGAAGGGCTACAACGTGAACGGAACCGCTAACGAAACGGCGATACCCGGAACGATTCTTTCGGAATACCACTACGCCCTGCCGACCTCTCTCACCCTCAAGGCGAATACGAAGTACTGGATTAAGATCGTCGCGAATATGGGCACTTTTCCGTTTTGGGGCCCCACCCAGGGCACCGGAGCCGGTAGCGACGGCCAATGCTTCCGCTACTTCACCGGCGGTCCTTACTTCCAGTACGGGTCGGGTGACATCGCCTTCCAACTGAGGGGGACTTCAACGGTTCCCGAGCCTTCGGGCTTGGTGACTCTGCTGATCGGAGGAGCGCTCGCCCTGCGTCGCCGATTCAAACGAGCTTAGCAGAATTGGGCCACTCACACGAGGTGAGGATTGTGAATTCGCCATCGATGGACCGCGAGACTCCTCCGAGACTCTTAGGTTCAAATTGAGCCACGCTAGCGATTCGTCAATCCTCACCTCGTTTTATCTCGCCCAACCTCCCGTTACGTGCACCTGAGCGAGGAATCGGGGGGGTTTAGATCAGCCCTGAAATGTCGCCTTAGATCGCCCGGGCGAAAAGACGTTTAGCACCGACATGGTTCGCAAAACCTTGTGGTCACTCTCCTTCGCCTCCCAGAGCCGACCGTATATTTCCAGCCCAAGGATGCCCCTTGGCGAAGGGGCCGATGACATGCCAACGGCGAGGAATCGGGGGATTGAGGTCAGCCCCAGAGAACTCGCCCTAGATTTAGACGCTTTGCAACAAAATGGCACGCAAGCTCTCTCGCCCCAACGCCAACCAAAGGGCCAAAGCCCTAGATGCCCCTTGGCGAAGGGGCCGATGACGCGCCAACGGCGAGGAATCGGGGGATAGAGGTCAGCCCAGAAAAAAGTACCCTAGATTTCCTGGAATACTAGACGTATAATACATATATGGTAGACAAGAATCTACCAATACGAAAACTCCCCTTGCGGTCGCTCTATTTCGACCTCAACAGCTATTTCGCGTCGGTCGAACAGCAACTCGACCCCAAGCTGAGGGGCAAGCCGGTCGCCGTCGTGCCAACCATGGCGGATACGACGATGGTCATCGCCGCCTCCTACGAGGCCAAGAAGTTCGGCATCAAGTGCGGCACGATGGTTGGCGACGCCATCAAGAAATGCCCGGACATCATCCTCATGCAGGGCAACCATCCCGCCTACGTCGCCTACCACGAGAAGGTGAAGGAGGCGGTCGAGACCGTCCTGCCCATCGATAAAGTCTGCAGTATCGACGAGATGCGCTTTTGCCTGCTGGCGACCGAAGGCGAGCCTGAAATCGCCCGCCAACTGGCTTTGCAGATGAAGAAGGTGCTGGCCGAGCAGGTCGGCGAGTGCATCACCGCGTCGGTGGGCGTCGCGCCGAACCACTATCTGGCCAAGCTCGCCACCGACATGCAGAAGCCGGACGGCATGGTGATCCTCCAGCACTTCGACCTTCCCCATCGCCTGTTCGACCTTAAGCTCACCGACTTCTGCGGCATCAACTACCGCACCAAGATTCGCCTGAACGCGGCGGGAATCTTCAGCGGGAAAGACCTAGTGCTCGCCTCCGAGCAGGAGTTGAAGCGCGCCTTCGGCGGCGTGGTTGGCGAGAGATTCTATCGCCGATTGCGAGGCGAGCGCACCAACGACGACTTCCAGGTCGACAAATCGCTCAGCCATTCGCATGTCCTCGCACCAGAATATCGAACCGACCAGGGTTGTCGAGACGTCCTTCTTCGCCTCCTCCACAAAGCCTCGGCCCGCCTGCGCGCCAACGGCCTGTGGGCGACCCATATGTCGATCTATGTGAAGGGCATGGTCCGCTCGTGGCACTCCATCACCTCGCTTGCCCCCACCCAGGATAGTGTCACGATGACCAACTACGTGCTGGACATGTGGGAGGAGCGAAACTTCGAGCGCCCCCTGCAGGTCGGCGTCGTCTTCACCGGCCTCCTGAAGCCGGAGCAGGTTACGCCCAGCCTCTTCGACCCGACCGTCGAGCGGTCGGCGTTCAACTCGGCGGTGGACAGCGTCAACCAGCGATTCGGCAAGCATAAGGTGATCTTGGCCGGATTGGACAAGGCGAAGGACACGGCCGACGAGAAGATCGCCTTCCAAAAGGTCTCGCTGTTTCAGGAGGGCAAAGGCGACAACGTCTTCCCCGACCTTTGGCCGGATACGTTTCGCGGCGGCGCGGCGTTTAGCGGGTGAAGCCCCGAATCTATCGAAGCAGCTGTTGGTCCGTCAGGGCCTGCACCAGTAGGTGCGTAAACTTCCGAGCACCCTTCTCGTCGAAGTGAATATAGTCGTGATAGTTCGAAGGGTCCTTCACGAATGCTGGGTCCAAGCCAGTTGGATCGACGAATAAGAATCCGGATCGATCGCACATGCTTCGAAGGCTCCGTCGCCAATCCGCCAAGTCGTCGGGCGATTCCCACGCATCGATGTATTCGGGACAATAGACCAAAACGTAGGTCGTCCCAACTTCGTTCTGTAGTTTGCGCAGAATCGCGATCGCGTTTGAGCCCTTCATCATTTTGGCGAACGACCCATACTTGCCCTCGTGATGCGATCTTCGAACATAGTCGGGATCTGTGGTCACCAGCGAGTCGTGATACGCAAGGGAACCATATTTGTCCGTCACAAATGGATCGCCAAAAAATGGATGCCTTTCTCCCGCTATGGCCTTACTGATCGAGCCGTAATATTGCATCACGCGACTCTTGAGCAATCGTTCGTCAAGCGATTTTTTCGAGGACGGATCGGCGAGCCACCCGCGCTCAATACGACCCAAGGCTAGCTCCTTATCCGATCGCGCATCGTAATCCTCGGCCAGGTCAGCCGTTCTCACAAAGTGAAGGATCACTTCCGGCTTGCCGACGCGGCTACTCCAGAAATGACGCCAATACACCTCGGTTCGTCCAGGAGACAGCCCGCTCATGCCCAATCCAAAGGATCGCTTTCCGGTCAACTGCTGAAATAAGCCGATCTCGGCATTAGCCCTCGAAATTGAGCTGCCCATGAAGACAACCTCCGGTGAACCATCCGATTTTTGGTACTTCTCAAGCAAATCCTCGCGCAACATCGTGGACGAGTTGTAATAAGGGGATGGCAGGGGTAGCACCTTTCGCACGAGCCGAATCCGCAGCAGCAGTTCTAGCGACAGGAGGCAGGCCGCACCAAAACACAAACCCAAGATCAAAACGCGATATGGTGAGCTTTTCATAACTTTAGAACTGGAAGTAGATGAAAACACCTCCACTGATGTCTCCCGAAAACACGAGGAGAGCTATCATCGAGAAGCAATAGACGACCTTGGGAATCGGCTTCCAGGTCAGCACCGCCATCTCGGACTTACCCAAGACCTGTGGCAGATCGATCATAGCCATCATGGCAAGCAGGAAGATGCTGGCAATCGGGAATTGATACCCTGGGTGCCGAAAGTTGGCGAGCTTTTGGAAGATCAACCGGGTTTCGTCGAAACTCGGCGAGCGGAAGAAAATCCATGTAAGGGAAACGAGAGCGAAAGTAAAGACGACACTAATCCAGTTCTTTTTGCCGGTGGTCCGGCCGATGCCAAGAGCCTGCCCGATAGCCAAATAGAGTCCGTGCAATCCGCCCCAAATGACGAAATTCCAGCTTGCCCCGTGCCATAAACCGCCAAGGAGCATCGTCGCGAAGAGGTTCACATAGGTGCGCAACTTCCCTTTTCGATTGCCTCCAAGCGGGATATACAAATAGTCGCGGAGCCAAGTAGATAGCGAGATATGCCACCGTTGCCAGAACTCACGCACGTTGGCCGACAGGTACGGATGATGGAAATTGTCCGAGAGTTTGAAGCCGAATAGAAGCGCCGAGCCGCGCGCAATGTCTGTATAGCCCGCGAAATCCGAGTAGATCTGGAGGCTGTACCACATGACAGATTGGACCATCAGGAACCAAGATCGCCGTTCAGGATCGGCATACGTCAGGTCGACCAGCGCACCGGCGGTATCGGCGATTACGACTTTGCGAAAGAGTCCAAATAGGATCAAATACATCCCATTCCGAACCATCGTCTCCGTGACGGACCTTGGCTTTTGGCATTGTGGCAACAGGCTGGTCGACCGGGCGATCGGGCCGGCTACAAGCTGAGGAAAGAATGACAAGAAGAGGGCCAGTTCGACAAAATCTTTGGTTGGTTCAACATCCTTTCGGTACACATCGACCACGTAGGAAATGGTGTGGAAGGTGTAAAAGCTAATTCCGACGGGTAAGACGATAGAAAGCGTCGACAGGCTTGCTCCCGGCAGAAACCGGTGAAGCAACGTTCCGAACGAATCGATGAAAAAATTCGCATACTTAAAAATGGCGAGGATCGCAAGGGCGAACGACACGCCGCACACCATCCATCGCTTGGCCAGGGTTTCGTCGCCATTCGACCGAGCCCCTTGAATTCTCAATGCCGGCCAAAAGCCCAGCGCCGTTGCAGCCAACATCAGCCCGCAAAACTTCCAATTCCAGAAGGCATAGAAGACGTAGCTGAGAACTACTAGCCAAAGGTTCTGCGCACGATGGGGCAATCGCATGGCCGTGAGCAAAGCAACAGCAAGAAACGCAAAATAGGCAAGGCTGTTGAATTGCATAGCCTCCGATAGCCTACCGATTAGCTCCCGCAGTGGTCATTACACGAGAAGCAATTAGGAATTTAGACTACATTGCGGTTGATTTCCGCATGGAACCAGGAATTACTCAGTTCGTCGGTAACTGGGTGTACCGGTGAATGATCGATTATCCTTTGAGACGTGTCGCCAGGATCACTGATCGTTCCGAATCTTCTACTTTTGGTCGAGCTCCTGCCGGGTCGCGATGGGCACATATCCAATTTCCAAACCCTTCGGCGGCTTGACCAATTGGGCCGGATCGAGACTCGCTAGAGTTCCGCGAGTCGGCGGCGGCAAGTAGTCGCGATTGCTCTTCCAGGCCCGGTGGATCATCTCGACCTTCACCTGCAACGCTTCTCGTTCGGCCTTGGTCATATCGGAATTGAGCAATGCTGGCTGGTCGGCAAACCGATACCAATAGTAAGTGACCACGCTCCCATCACCGAGGCGAGCCGTAAACGGCCCGGCGGCTGGACCCGGTTTCTTCCAGGTCGAGTCCGCTTCATCGGGTGTCGAATAGGGCTTCGGCGGACCTTCCTTCGCGCGCTCCCACCGAATCTTCCTCAGTCCCGTTTCTTCGGGAACGTCCGATGGCGAAATCGGAATCCATTTTGACTTCTTTTCGTCACCCGCTTGTACCAGGCGGTAGTACTCCGGCAGCGTCACCAGGCCAGATTCTATGCGATTAAGTCGGCCAACAAACTGCCCGCCAAACGTACCCCGATCCCAATTTCGAAACTCGCCGATCTGGCTCCAATCCAGAGAGACCTTCCGCTCCTTTCCATCGCTCTCCTTCCACCAAATCTGCCACGTGGCGTAGCCTTTGTCGCCAAAATTCCGAACTTGCGCTCCCGCTGGGTCGACCTTCCCGGTGCTGAGATGCCCGCCCTTGAACCAGGCCAACACGTCGTCAAACAAAGCCGATTGGTTGTACACAGTGTCGCTGTGGACCATCACCGAGGTTCCGTCCTTGTCGGCCGGGAAGGATATCGGCGCGATCCTGGCATACCAATTGCCTCGATCGTCCCTTCCCAAACGGCACGGCGTATTTTGAGTCTCCATTTGAACGGCTCGATTGGGATTTGCGGGTCGAGTATCGAGAAGTTGACCAACCAGCCGCGTGTCTTTCACGGTCGCATGGGACCAAAAGTGAGGCAAGAAGAAGGCGACCGGACCTTTGAAATTCGCCGAGTTAATGAAAAGGGTCCACGAGTTCGCGCCAGTCGGAAGGTTCATGCCGTCCGTTGTCGACTTTTCCTCGCAAAGCGGCAAATTGAGGTACCCATATCCAAACAGCTTTCCAATTTCGCCCTGCTTGATGTCCAGACCGTCGATCGGAAACAGAAGGTTCTGGCTAAGTTGAGCGACACCATAAAGTCCACGCGGATTGCTCCAGTCTCCCCACCCATGCGAAGGGCCATTGGCAATCTCGGAAAAATTGGGAGCCACGCCGCCCATGATGAATTTGGGTGTCGTCGTTGGGAACCGTGTGTCCGTCCACCAGCCCAAGCCGCCCTCGATGTCCGAGTACATGTCCTTTGGCGCACTCCCTTCGTACTGCGCAAACATCCATGTTCCAGGAAGTCCCGATTGGAAACGGTGGCCGGGGTACTGACTCAGGAGCGGCCAAACCGTAACATACATCGAGTATCCGGCATTAAAGTCCGCCTCAACCTTCCCCACGTGCGGCACGATGACATAACCACCAACATGCTCATCCCTTGGATTGGAAATGAGCTGAGCATGCGAAGCGGCAATCATCGCACAACCGATGATAGGAAAGATCAGGCGACGGACCGTGGTGTTCATCAGATAACTATGGTTTGAGCGCGTCGATGAAGAACTCCATCTTTCGATCGAACCGCAAGCCCGAGTGGCCCTGGTCCACGCCCGCATACAGCCGATACGGCTTCGCCGCCCGATCCAGCGCATTGATCAACTGATAGGTGTTTGCCGGGTGAACATTGTCGTCAGCCGTGCCAATGTAAATGCAAAGCTTGCCGGTCAGATTCTTCGCGTACTCCATCGCCGAGCCCTCGCGATAACCATCCGGGTTGTTCTGCGGAGTGTCCATAAACCTCTCGGTATAGATCGAGTCGTAGTTGTACCAGGCCGTGACTGGCGAGCCTGCGACCGCCGCTGCAAACGTCTCCGGGTGCCGCAAAATGGCCATCACCGATGAGTACCCACCGTACGACGTCCCTTCGATGCCGATTCGACTTCCATCGATATAAGGCATCTTCGCCAACGCCTGCATCGCCGCTGCCTGGTCGTCGATCTCGACGATGCCGAGGTGGCGGTACGGCGCCTGACGAAAATCGCGACCGCGTCCCTTTGTGCCGCGACCATCGATCCAGGCGTGAATGAACCCGAACTCGGCATCGGGGCTGTTGCCCAAGTACCGCTCGCGCCCGCTTCCCGAGTCCGGTCCGCCGTAAACGCTCAAAATGACCGGATACTTCTTGCTGGCATCGAAGTCCGAGGGCTTCTGAATGTAGCCATAAATCTTCGTCTTTCCGTCTGCGGCGAGGCAGGTAAACGATTCAGCCGCCTTAAAACCTCCCTTAGTTAGATCGCTAACGTCAGCCGCGCCAAGTTGGGTCAGGACCTTTCCATTAGCGTCGCAGAGCTGAACCTTCGGCGGCGTACCGAGAGCCTCCTCCCGGTCGATGAACGCGTTTTCATTCTCCGAAAGCTGGACGGTGTGCCCAAGCCCTGGATCGGTCAAACGTGTATCTCCCGACCCATTCAGCTTCACTCGGTGAAGCTGAAGCAAGTATGGATTGGGAGCGCTGTGAGCCATGTACCACATCACGCCCTTCTTCTCATCCACCTTCACGACGTTCTCGACTTCGAACGAATTCTTGGTCACCGGCGCAATCACACCCTTATCCAGTGACGCCAAGTACACGTTCCAATAGCCCGTCTTCTCGCTAAACCAAAGGAACCGCTTGCCGTCCTCCAGCCAAATCATGGTCGGCGTGTTGTCGACCCACCCGTTTGGATTGGTCTCTTGAAGCACAACTCGACAAGCGCCGGTGGCAGGGTCGGCGGCGACCAATTCGAACACGTTTTGCTTGCGATTGGTCCGGTCGAAAAGGATCTCTTTACCATCCGGCGAGAACCGAACATCATAGATGTATTGGGCGATATCTGGGTCTGTCGACTTGAATTCCGTGTCGATTCTGATCGTGCTCTTGGTATGAACGTCGTAAACCAAAAGTTGCACAAGTGGGTTGTTGGCACCCGCCTTCGGATACGCCTCGGTGTACAGCCGATCCTGAATCCCGCCTTCGTCGAGCGTCACATAGTAGTCCTTCACCTTCGATTCATCGAATCGATAGAACACTAGCTTCGACGAATCGGGCGACCACCACATGGCATCGCGCTGACCAAGCTCTTCGCCGTACACCCAACTTCCCGTCGCGTATTTGATCCGCGTCGCCGCGCTGCCGTCCGTCGTCACCGCCGTCTTCTCAGCCGAATTCTTGGCGTCCTCCAGGTACAGATTAGAGTCTTCGTACCGCGCCACCCATTTCCCGTCGGGCGAGTTTGCCGTAGCAAATTGCCTTCCCCGCCCCGGTTGCTGGCGTCGGTCACCCCGGCCAAATCGATTCGGTGCCTCGGTCGTCGGCTTGTAGTCGACGATCTCCTTCTTCTGCAGATCGTACGCCTTCCCATCGCCCGTCACCACATAGCGGCCGTCGTCGCCCCAGCGGTAAACACCAACCGTAGAAAGCGCCCCCATCAGGTCGCGTGACGCCTTCTGAGCATCGAGATACTGCTTGTATTTGGGGTGTTCGGGGAGCCGATCTTGAGCAAAGCCGATCGCCGGAACGAATAGCAAGGAAAACGCGAGCCAACGCATGGAGCGATTTTACGCTAATCCTTCAGCCGAATCGCGCGAAATCCTTCCGCCATGTTCAAGCCCGCCGCCTCGCCGTCATCCAGTTCCTTTTGCATCACCGTCCCCGTCACAGCTTGCAGCTTTTCGCCATAGAACTGGCTCTTATGAATCTTCAGCAAGTCCGCCCGTTCCGACCAATACTTGTCCGTATCGAAGTACACATTCGGTGCTGTGGTCGCAAACAAAAGCAGCCATGAAGCCGAGGTCTTTGACGCAAGCTCGGACGCGGCGCGACCAGAATTCTCGTGGTCTCGATGCTGAACAAACGGAACATATTCTGAATCGAACGCCAAGATGTAATCGGGATGCGAATCCACCATCGCATCCTCCAGCTTCTTCCGTAAGACAGGTTCATCGGGATCATAGCGGCCATCGGGGCCACCCAAGAAAATCACTTTCGCCCCATAGTGCGAGCTCGCATCGTTTTGCTCGATCCGCCGCACCCGCCGGTTCTCGGCCACATTGGTCATAAACGGCGGATAGTAGCTTTTGTCGCCATCCGTCACCACGATCAGGGTGATTTCTGCCCCTGCCTCGTGAAGTTTCAGCAAGGTGCCAGAGATGAAATATTCGGTGTCGTCGGGGTGGCCCGTCACGACCGTCACCCGAGTGCCCTTCGAAAACAGGCGAGCCGAGTCTGGGTCGATTTTGGGATAGTCCGCCGGTGGTTTACGCACTGGGTAATGAATCCTTTGGGGGTTCCACCAATAGATTCCACCCACGATGAGCACGAACAAAAGAAGCATCCGACCCACCGATTTGAGCGCTCTTTTCCATCGTGGGCCGCTCACCACCTTCTTCTTTCTCATCACGACTCTCTCTCATTCTAACGCCAGCCCATTTCTTTATCGTTCGAAATCCATTAAACTAAACTTACGATGCGTCGTGCTTTCACTTTGATTGAATTGCTGGTTGTCATTGCCATTATCGCGATCCTGGCCGCCATCCTCTTCCCCGTCTTTGCCCAGGCAAAGCAGGCCGCCAAGGCAACCTCGTGCCTTTCCAACCTCAAACAGTTGGACCTTGCGTTCATCATGTACCAGGGCGACAACGACGACAGCTTCCCGCTCTCGTCCTACGGTACGCCAACCTCTTTCGTTCTTTGGCACGACATCATCGACCCATACGTGAAGAACAAGCAGGTCTGGCTCTGCCCGTGTAGCAACGTCAAGCAATTCGACACCAGCGGGGCGCCGACCAGCCACTTCGGCTACAACGTCCGCTACCTGACGAACATCGCTCTCGACTTCTCGAACCTGGCCACTCAAACCTCCGTGACTGCGACCGCAGTCCAGGATCCGGCCAACACCGTCGCCCTCGTCACCGGCAAGGCATCCAAGCCGAACTCTTGGTGTGGCGACGACGGAAAGTTTCTCCTGAGTGCAACCGACTACTACCAGACGCTGGGTGGTACAGGCGCAGACTGCTGGGGCGTTCCCGACCCGAATGCGATGAACCATGCGATCATCGCTTGGGTCGATGGCCACGCTAATAAGAAGGCGCTCAGCCAGTTCTACTCCGGCCAAACTCCGCTAGATAAGTATCTCGATCTGGAATAGCTAGTTCTGCAATTCGAGAAAAACTGTGTAATTTCCAGTTCCGCCCGTCAGACCCAGAATAACGTCGTTAACGCCGGGAGTAAAAAAGGCGTCTCCGTTCGAGTCAAGCGTATAAGTTTGTGCGTTGGGACTGGTCCGGCTCTCGCTAATGCTGATTGACGAGGCAACCGCTGGCTCCACATGGACTCGGTAACGATGGCCCTTAACGAGCGCCGATACCACAAAGTTATCGACATCGGTTATGGACGATAGCGAGCCAGTTATTTCTCGATTGCCGTCAATAGACGTTGCGTTGGCATAAAAGGCACCAGCACCGGCATCGTTTGGTTCTACTTCGGCAACTGCGGCTGGCGTGCCTGTCACAAAATGGTCGACGGACAAGTCAGAACCATACTGATCAGCCACGCCGACGGCGCCATCCAGGTTCACGTTGGCAGGAACTGTGACGAGAATCTTCGTTGGAGTCACAGAATCGATTGCCCATGAGGTTCCGGCGATCGAAAATTCCATGGAGCCATCAGTCGCAAAATTATGTCCGTAGATGGCGACTTGTTGACCGGCCGATGCGATCGCAGGATCGAACCCGTCAAGGGTTGGTGCCGCATGATCCGATCCAAGACCGCCGCATGCAAGCAGGCAGATAGTCAAAGTGCCGAAAGAAACTACCGAGAAACCCTTCATGAAATTCTAACCTTAAGCAATACCTACGAATGACAAATCGTTCAGCGACATTGATCGCCAAGGTAATTTTATCTCATAAACTTGCAACAGCAACCATCTACGCAAAACAAAACTCCCGTGAAGCGAGGCTTCACGGGAGTTTTGTTTACTTGACCGGACTTCCTTCAGTTACGAGCAGATCGCTGCCTCGGTGGCGAGGTGGGAGGACCACATCTGGATTACCCAAGTCAGAGGTTCTGAGGCAACAAAAAAGCCCCTCGGCTAAACCGAGGGGCTTTTCCAACTTAACTTACTTCGAGACAAGCTCCTTCTTCTTGGTGCGGAGTCGACGGCCAATTCCTTCTCAAGCCGGACGACTATTACAACCTGCTTGGCGGAGCGGGCGCCGACTGCTGGGGAATTCCCGATCCAAGCGCGATGGACAACGCCATTATCGCTTGGGTAGACGGACATGCCAATCGCAAGAAGCTCAGCGCGTTCTACTCGGGACAAAATCCGATCGACAAGTACTTCGATCTGCGGTAGTCAGTGGGTCAGGGCGTAGAGCCCGAAACCTAGAATGGAAGTTCCGAAGGCGGTTAATATGAATCCGGCGACAACGGCTCGTCCACCGGTCTCGGCTTCGGCATAAAAGTAGACCGTTCTCTTCGTCAGAATTCCCTTGACTCCGCAAAAGATCATGAATCCCGATCCCAGAAGGAGCGCTAAGAGATTGGTGGCGAGATGTTTGGACATTCCTAACCTTAGTATGCGTGCGGATTTTGCATCACGCTCAGGATTTGAGAGAGAATCAACAAGCCAATGGCGATCAGGGATATACCCGCAACCACCGTCTGTTTTCCGCTTGCAGATTTTCGTCCGACCCAGAGACTTCGCTTTCGAATACCATGTAACCCGGCAAGAAGACAAAAACCGCTCGCAAGAAATCCCGCAAAAAGATTTAGCCAATAGATAATCATCTGCTTGCTCCTACTCTTACGGAACAAGACCACACCAGGATTCGTTGGGCGCAAAAAGGAAAGCCCCGCTTGGTCTCACCAAGCGGGGCTCGCAATATTTGTGGCTGAGTAAGCCCTACTTCGAGACGAGCTCTTTCTTCTTGCTCGAACCGCCGTCCTTCTTGACCTTCTTGAAGACGATCTTCTCGGCTTCGTTCGGGTCGACGTCGGCGAGGATATGGTCGCCCTCGGCGAACGTACCCATCAGCATCTCTTCGCTGAGCGGATCTTCGATGTATCGCTGAACCGCGCGTCGCAGAGGTCGGGCGCCCATGTTCGGGTCGTAGCCCTTGTCCACCAGCAGGTTCTTTACCGCTTCGCTCAGTTCGATCGTGATTCCCAGCGACGCCGCTTGCGCGTTCACTCGCTTCAGGTACAGATCGGCGATCTCGAGAATCTCTTCCTTCTTGAGGTGATGGAAGACGATGATCTCGTCCACACGGTTGAGGAACTCCGGTCGGAAGCTCTTCTTCATCTCGTCGAGCATTCGGTTCTTCATCGCCTCGTAAGTCTTCGGATCGTTGACATCCTGTCGGTTGTCGCGGAAGCCAAGCGCCTTATCGAGTTCGATCGGGCGAACGCCGACGTTCGAAGTCATGACGATGATCGTGTTGCGGAAGTCCACGGTTCGACCCTGGCTGTCGGTCAACTGGCCATCTTCAAGAACTTGAAGAAGCAGGTTGAAGACTTCGGGGTGAGCCTTCTCGATTTCGTCGAGCAGGACCACGCAGTACGGGTTTCGTCGAACGGCTTCGGTGAGCTGACCGCCCTCGTCGTAGCCGACGTATCCTGGAGGTGCGCCAACCAGTCGCGAGACCGCAAAGCGCTCCATGTACTCGGACATGTCGATTCGGACCATGTTGGTTTCCTTCTCGTACAGATATCCGGCCAGGGCCTTCGCCAGTTCGGTCTTACCAACACCGGTGGGGCCGAGGAAGATGAAGCTTCCCATCGGTCGCTTCGGATCCTTCAGACCGCTTCGCGAACGTCGGATCGCACGGCTGACCGCCACGACCGCGTCGTTCTGGCCGATGATCTTCTCATGAAGGTCGGTTTCCATCTTCAGAAGCTTCTGGCTCTCGGTCTCGACGAGCTTGGTGACCGGAATACCGGTCCAGCTCTGAACGATGCTCGCGATTTCCGCTTCATTGACGATGGGCTCAATCTTTTCGACCGCTTCCCATGCCTCTTCTCGCTCGAGGACGCTGGCTTCGATCTCTTCCTTCTGCCCGAGAAGCTTCTCAAGCCGATCCGGCTCGTTGTTTCGCTTCTCTAAGTGCTCGATTTCCGTCACGAGCTTGTTCAGCTTCACACGGTCTTCGCGCACGTCCTTCGGCGGCAGGCTCTGTTGGAGCCGAACGCGCGAAGCGGCTTCGTCGATGAGGTCGATCGCCTTGTCGGGCAGGGTTCGATCGCTGATGTATCGTTGGGACAACTGCACGGCGGCGATGATCGCGTCGTCGGTGATTTCGACGTTGTGGTGCGCCTCATATCGCTCACGCAGACCCTTGAGAATCTCGATCGCTTCCTCTTCGGTTGGCTCTTTCACCTTCACCGCTTGGAAGCGTCGCTCGAGGGCGGCGTCCTTCTCGATGTACTTACGAAATTCGTCCTGAGTGGTGGCTCCCACGCACTGCAGTTCGCCTCGCGCCAGGGCGGGCTTCATGATATTGCTGGCATCGATCGCGCCTTCTGCGGCGCCGGCTCCCACCAGCGTGTGAAGCTCGTCGATGAAGAGGATGACTTGGCCGTCGGCTCGACGAACCTCTTCCATCACCTTCTTCATCCGCTCCTCAAATTCGCCTCGATACTTCGTACCGGCGACGAGGGCGGCGAGGTCGAGCGCGACGATTCGCCGATCTTTCAACAGATCGGGAATGTCTCCGCTCACGATGCGCAACGCCAAACCTTCTGCAATCGCCGTCTTACCAACACCCGGTTCGCCGATGAGGCATGGGTTGTTCTTCGTGCGGCGGCAGAGGATCTGCATCACGCGTTCAATTTCGTTTTGGCGGCCGACGACCGGGTCCAGCTTTCCTTCGCGGGCCAACTCCGTCAGGTCGCGTCCAAATTCGTCTAGAGTGGTGGTCTTGCTTGCCCCGCTGGATGTCGTCGACGACGAACCCGCTCGGGTGCCGCTCGTCGATTTCTGCTGGGTGTCGTTGTCCTGAAGACCCATCACTTCGCGTCGCGCTTTTTCTAGCTCGACGCCCAGCTTGGCCAAAACTCTCCCGGCCAAACCGTCTCCTTCTCGAATCAGTCCGAGCAAAAGGTGCTCGGTGCCAATGTAGTTATTGTTCAGGTTCCTCGCTTCGTCATAAGCAAGGTCGATGACCCGCTTGGCACGCGGAGTCAGCGTCATATCCTGGTTGGGTCGTGCGTCGCCGCGGGGGAGTTGCTTCTCCACTTCGGCCCGAACCCGGTTGAGGCTCACACTGAGCTTTTCGAGGACCCGTGCAGCGACGCTATCGGACTCACGCACCAAGCCAAGAAGCAGGTGCTCGGTGGAGACATATCCCTCGCCGAACTTTTGCGCTTCTTCCTGAGCGTAGAACACGACTTTGCGCGCTCTCTCTGTAAAACGTTGCCACATACTCTCTCTTTGTCCTTCGAACCGATCGCTCGGTTCTGTGTTTGTTACTACGTCTGACGATCTGCGGTTAATACGGGTTTCCAACCGAGATTGGAAGACCTATACTCCGCCTGTACCGTTCAGGACGAAAAACGCTCCGTGTTGGGTTCTTTTCTAGCGAAGCTTGTCGTTAGAATTTACCCTCTGGGAGCCTCCGTACCTAGCATTATTGGCGGGAAAGACTTCGGGCCCAGGTTTTGTGGTGAGAATTTGCCGCATTCTAAGAAACCCCCGTAATCGTGCGGGGATTTGAACTTAAAAATCTGGGCAATCTCACGGCGTGACGCGCTTGGCCGTCATCGCCCGGACAATGTCAAGTTCCGAAGCATTTGAATTCGAAATCAGCAGTCGAACGACATCGGCCAGATGCTCGCCGCACGCTTGGTCGTTCACCCGACCTGGCTTAACAATGTTGGTTCCAGAAATCAGCATCGGCACTCTTCCGCACGGCTTGATGCCATGCAGAGTCGCCCGAAGGTTATGATCCGAAGTCGCGATGAACGTGTAGGGCTCTCCTGTTTTCGCCAACGTATCCTCCATGGTTTTGCAGATTTCGCCAGCATAATCCACCGCACCGTAGTAGGACTCCGGATCAAAGCCCAACGGGTCGCCCGGGATGGGATGCATGACATACGGGACGTGCGGACAAGGAACGTGCAAGAAGATCAATCCATGGTGTTCATCGATGAAGCTCGGAACCTGAGCATGAAAATCCTCAATGATCTTCCGCTGCCAGTTGGAATAGAACGTATTGAGCATCTTGGTCTGCGAGTTCTTTCCGACCATCTGGAATGGACGCTCGACCAGAAAGTCGAAGAGCAGCCAAAAGCAGAAGGTCGGATCATCCGACACTCGCTCGTAAAACCGTCCCTCCACACCTGGGAATTCACGATCGTAGGGGTGGTACCAGCCCATCGCCGACGCCCCAACCGTGTCCCTTGCCTCGAGCAAAATGTTGGGCTTCTCGTTCCATTCCCGCTTCTTGCCGCCCACGATGAGATTGAGGGTTTGAGGTCCAGCCGCCTTGGCCCTTTCGACGGTGTGCCCAATGGTCATGGCTGGGAGCGAATACAAGGTTTCCGGTCCGGGCTCAAGGCAATTTGTGAAGTCCAGCGAACGCTTTGCCAAGTCGAGGAATTCATTCGGAGGATACTGACTTGGCCATTTTTCCAATGTGTGAACGGGATCCAATTCGTCAAACACTGCGACCACGATTCTGGGGCCGGTCTTGTGGGCGTTCAGGGCTTGAGATTTGGGGGCCGGAGGGTTGGCGCGAAAGAGCGAAAGGGCACCAATGCAGGTCGCGATTCCGGCATATCCCAATAACTCGAGGATAAGGGTTCCACCCCTCAACCATGTCGTTTTCTCCTTGCGAACCGCTTGCCAGATCAAAAGAAAGGCAACCGCGGCCATGCCGACAAAGACCAAAAATGGAATCGAAAACCCTCGCCGAAAGTCGTCGGCCATGACCAGAGAAATGGGGATGAGCAACCACCGAGTCCATGCGGGAAGATAGGTGCAACCGAATATGAGGACCGACAAAACCGCCATGAGCATGTAGGCCGCAATAAGCATCCCCCGAGGTTGGTCGGAATAGAAGTATCCAAGTCCAGGGTCGAACACTCGCGACCAATTGCCCATCATCAACCCTTCGGCGTAGCCGATCGAGATCAGGATTCGGGTTGTGAGCTTGACGGTCGCGCCTCCAGAGTTTTCTTCGTCATTCTACTGGGAAATCTAAAAGGCGGGGTATCGCGTGCCGAAGATGTTTAGGGTATTATTTTCACTCTCACTGCCGCTTAGCTCAGTCGGTAGAGCAGCTGACTGTTAATCAGCGGGTCGTAGGTTCGAGTCCTACAGCGGCAGCCACTTATTTAGGTTCAAAGAGACTCCAAAGAGGGAGTCTTTTCTGCTTTTTCAGGGCAGTTGAAACCAACGCTGAAACCAACCCGCGCCATCTACTTTAGATGCTAGGTGGTTATCAGAAGCTCAATTGATCATTGAACCCTACGAAAATCCTCGTGCCGATTCATGAACGGTTACCGAAAATATTCTTGATTGGGGGATCATCAGATTTGGGAAACAATGCCTGAACGAAGAAGTTTCCCAGAAAATCTGAGATTCCAATTGAGGCAAGGACAAATCCCCCAAAATATACCAATATTGGCGTAAACCATTGGACGTAGAAGCCTAGTATGCCCAGGCAGACCCACTGACCAATGGAAGTAATCCAGTACACTAAGTTTGGAATTTTTCGCCTACGGTACATTCCTTGGTCATTTCGCTTGCATGCGGTTCCAAGGCAAGTCAGAGCAAACCAGACTATCAATGCCCAAAACTGGATCGATTTTCCAGCAATGATCATTGGGCCATTATATCCTGCTCTTTCCTGGACTCAACGCGTTCACGCCGTTGAAATGGGCTAGTCGCAAAGGTCGGCACGTACCATAGAAGAATTACTTCAAACTCCCAGACCACCGTGCCTTGCGGTGTCGAGCTTCATCTACCTATTGTATATATCACATTGAAGTATCGAATCCATCTTATCTGCCGCGTCCCTTTGCAGGGCCGGGATGACGTGGGAGTACGTGTTCAGCGTTAGCGTGATTTGGCTGTGTCCGAGCGTCTGCATGATCGTTCGAGGGTCGGTACCTTGGGACAAGAGCAAAGTGGCGCAAGAGTGCCGAAGGTCGTGGAATCGAAGTTCTGGCAGTTTATTGTCGGCGAGGACCTTCGTTAGGGATCGGCGAACGTTTCGAGGATCGGCGGGAGTGCCAATCGAGGACGTGAACACCAATCCATTTTCTTGCCAGTCGTCGCCCGCTAGCTCCTTGTCCTGCATTTGTTGGCGAGCCCAAAGGTTTTGAAGCGATTGAACCGCAAAGGCAGGAAGCGGAATCGAGCGGCGAGCGTTACGGGTCTTGGTTTCGACATAGACCAGCTTGCCCTTTACCCGCTGTAACTGCCTTGAAACGGTCAGAGAGCCGTTCTGCAAGTCCAGGTCGGACCATTTGAGGCCAAGGGCCTCACCAAGGCGCAAACCGACGGCCAGAGCCACCGTATACAGGGCCTCGTGCCGATGCCCTTGGATTGCCTTAAGGAACCGTCTTGCTTGGTCGGGGTCTAGGTACTTGATATCTGCCTTTTCCTTGGTCGGACACGACGCGAGAGAGGCGACATTGCGCGGAGCTAGGTCAAAGCGTACGGCGTAGCTGAGAGAGGCTCTGAGGACCCTTCGCAGGTGTTCTGCGCTTATGCCTGCATCATGCTTGGCTCGCAGGAACTTCGTCACGTCCTGGGGAGTGAGTTTGCTTAGGGGTAGTTTGCCGAGCCCTGGTATCAGGTGGTTTCGGACGATCTGCTCATAGCTTCGATAGGTAGAGGGCCTGACCTTGGGCTCTATCACGTCGGCGAGCCACTGATTGAGGAAGTCTCCCAGGGTTTGCTTTTCGTTGTGGAGCGTTAGCCCTTGGTCCCTTGTTCGGATACCAGCGGCGAGCTTTGAGGCGACTTCCTGCCGAGTCTTGCCGTAGAATGCCTTTCGCTTGGGCTTGCCATTCTCCCAACCGACGGTGATTCTCGCGACCCAGCGACCGTCTGGCCGAAGGGAGATTGAACCTTCAGAGTTTCCGCGTTTTGCTTTAGCCATGTTCGTTATCCATTTCAGTCTGCTTGTTGTGTTGCCGCCACGCACGTTGCCTGCATTTCGAACTACAAGTCTTCTTCCTTAAGTCCAATGGTTGAAACCATTTCCCGCACCCTTCACACCGCTTTACAGGTCTACTTGAACCAATAATTTCTTCGGCGAGTAACGCGTAAATGGCTCCAAGTAGATTCTTTGGTTTAAGCAGGATTGTAGTTCCAGAAATAGCCTCGATTGTTGGTCTTACCCAGTCCTGCAACTTCGCATTGAGTTCAAATTCAAGTGCCATCTTGGCAACAATCGAGTACCTAAAAGTTCCGTCAAGAGCCATGCCCGATTCAGTTCTGACCAAGTGAGGGAACACATATTTTCCAAGCTCTGGTGAGACCGTTCTGAAGATTCTTCGGTAGGCAAATGGGTTATCATCGCTGGAAAGCAAGCGGTTCCTGTGTTCCAATTCTTTACAGACTATTTGCATCCACGCTAGCTTCGCCTTCGCTTCATCTCGACATTGATCCCAATACGAGAGTAGTTTTTTCATCTCGGATATTTCGTAGTACCAAAAGGCCAAGGGTTCAATAAAGTCAATGAACGGTGAGACGGTGAGAGCAGTTTGATAGCAGCAAGCTCCGAGCAAGCCATACTGGTCGGCAAAGGCACAAACGGCTTTTGGAGTCATGGACAACTCCCCAAATGTGCGATGCAGCGTTCGGTAGTCCATCGGATCGAAATACGAATCTTCTGCCATGCCACCAGTCCTCCGAGGCAAGATGTAGCCCTTCTCCTGAAAGGACTCATCTCGATAACGATCTGGCATTACTTGGGTTTTCAGCAATGTATCCGTTTCCCACTGCATACAAAATGGAACGCCATCCTCTAGACTTCTCCCTAGTGCCTTTGCCTTTGTGGCCGAGACATATCCCAAATCATCTCTCTTCCACATCAGTCTGAGTGGTCTGCTTTTGGATTTCATGCTTGTTACGGAAGTGGAACGCATTTTGATTTTGGTTACGGATATCTGTCTCGTATTCTCTCACATGTTGGCGAATCCGTCAACGTTTTTTGAACGATGCAAAAGCAATTACTAAAGATCACGGAAGCAGCCGAACAGGCTGGAGTTGGCCGAACCATGGCCTATGAATTCGTCATGTCGGGCCAGTGGCCGAGCGTCAAGATCGGTCGTTCACTGCGAATCCCACTTTCGGGCCTCAATGAATGGATTGAGGGCAAGGAGAAGGAAGCGACGGCAAGAGCCAATGAATTGAAGGGAGGTTACACCTTCTAGACTTCATACAGAATAGGGCGAACGAACGGGTCTGGCTCGGAATGGTCAAACTCTCGCTGTTTGAAGCCATCTTGCATTTGCAAGAGCTTGGGCTTGACCAGTGTGCAGTCTTCCAGATCAAGCCAGACTCGCCGAATTGTCACGTCAAACCGATGGTGCTGGATGGAAAGTACATAGACGTTGAGGACGAGCTTTGTAAGCTGAATGCCCAGGGTTGCGCCATCTTTGTTCAGGTCAATGGCGGCGAGAGACGCGGCGATAGGCACATTAGAGAATTGAATTGGCTGTATGCCGACCTGGACCGAGCGAAAACGCTACCAAAATTGCCTTTTGAGCCTCATATGGTTATCAAGACCAAGAGAGGTTTTCACTTGTATTGGAGAATTGTCGAATCGAGGGACAAAGACCTTTGGAAAGCCGTCGAGAGGGCCCTAGTTGCCCTAATCGGCGCGGATTCTGCCGCAAAGCAGGTATCACAGGTTCTCCGGGTCGCGGGATTCGAGCACCGGAAAGGCGAGCCATACCAGATTTGCATTCACTCGTGGAACCCGAATATGAAACCTTACGACCTGGCCGACTTGCGAGACCAACTCGGGGTTTCCATCGTTCCGAAGACCGGCAAGGTCAAGACTCGAATTGAGCCCATAGGCAAAGCTGAGAAACGATTTTGGTTTCCCATTGTCGGCTACCACGTGACACAGCAAAAACGAAAGATTGCAAAGGCCAAGGTCGGATGCAGGTGGTTGACGGTTCGCCATGCAGCTTTCAGCTTAGGCCACTATGTACACTTGGGCCTAGACCAGGAGTATTTGCGCAGAGCCCTATTGTTGGCAGTTAAGAACGCCCATTGGCCGGACGAGGACCTACGACCGGAAGCGTTGAGCCCCATGATTGAGCAAAACATCGTGAACGGAATCAAGGACGGCTTGCCGATTCTTAAGCCTGAACTTGTCGCGAAAGCAAATGCAATCAGGGCAGGTGAAAGGGCCCTTGAAAGAGCCAAAGACTCGGTCAAGACGTGGCCGGACGTTTTAACAACTGACCAAGCTTGGGCCATCATGCGGCCAGAAGGTAGCGGACAAGCATGGACATCCGATAAACAGGTTAGCTACCAAACATCGAAGTTCCTTCAGCAAAACGGATATCAACCAGCCGGTAGGAGCAATGGGAAATCGCGCTATCGTCGGCGGTCGGATACGGAATCTGGTTCAGGTCCGTGGTCGTAAGTGGTCCCCTCCCCCTGGTCCCCCCCTCTACTGTACGAGAATGCACTGAATAAAAGAAGTCTCTACTAAAGGCATGGCCCTACAAGTCGAAGTAGGTTGAGAACTTGCGAGAGAACGCTTGATCAAACTGTTCGTCGGCCAATGTGAGCATCTCTATCAGTCGCCAATATGTCTTCTGCCTCATGTATTTGGGCCTTGCCAAAGAGTTCCCGTTTACACCAATGCGAGATTCGAGTTTTGCCATTCTGGCAATGGTTCGCCCAAGTATGCATTGGCGCTGGCTCTTGTACCGTAGGTTGTGACATTTGCGACAAAGGAACCTCGAACGACAATAGAGCACACCAACGCGGGCATTACAACGAGGACAAAGAAACCA
Organism: Armatimonadota bacterium; assembly: GCA_016125185.1. Lineage (NCBI taxonomy): Bacteria > Bacillati > Armatimonadota > Armatimonadota bacterium. Next base: position 433,182 of record WGMG01000002.1, read on the forward strand.
TGGCCGTTTACCGCCAAAGTTGCAGGGAGTCCAGACCACCGGGACCGTGTAGGCAAATTGCTTGGAGTCTTCGCCATGTTCACGGGTTGAGTAGATCAGGCGAACGCCGTTTGCATCCGAAATGGCAGAGACCGAGCCGGTCAGTTCGTCATCGGTATACCAGGAGAGGCTATAGAGCATCCTGTTTTCGGCCAGATAACCACGTCGGTAGAGCCGTGACACGGACAGCCTTAGACATTGGCTTGTAGTGCCATGCGTGCTGTATCTTGTCCACGTGCCAGAACCGTAACCGCCCATTTGCCCATATTGTTAGACGACCGAACGATAGGAATTGCCTAATGATTTCGGCAAAATGACAGGTAATGGCTATGGCAGGAAGATGTTCTTTTGACTCGGGTACGCGACCTCTCGAAGCCGATTTCCATCGACTCTGAAGTCCATGACACGATCATAAAGACTCTCCGCACTCTCACTTGGATAAGTGCTGACCATCATCCTAGACCAGTCGCGAAGCAATTCATCAGTCTCCTTGGACCAGGTACCTTCAGCCGAGTAAAGCTCAAAGCCCTTTCGCGATGCAAACTCAATTAGGTCGCTTAGCGACGCTTGGGGCATGTCTTCCTGTTCCACGCTGTGAGATGGTATTTGATCAGAGATTTCGAGGTCATTGATACCAAGATTGGTAGAAGTTAAGACAGCAGGCTCGCACAACTCATGCTGAGTAATAGTCCTTTCACATCCGCATCGAGGACATATCGTCATTTTTGGTGCCATTAGTGCCGAACAATTCTTGCATCGGCTCTCTATAGATGGGACCCTGTTAGGGGTTGGTAAGCTCCCCGCAAATGGCTTTTGCCCTTCAAAAACTGGGGTACGGGGAGCTAACGATCCCTGATTTTTCCAATCTAGTTCGCGGACGAAATCCAGGTCACTGAGGACATACCCAGATGAGCAAATAGGGCATAACATCAGGTTCTGCGAATCATACGGAATGATTGGAATGAAAAACAAGCTGTACCATTTCTTCGTTTCAACAAGCTGAAAAGAAACTTCATTGCGGCAATTCGAGCAAGTGTAATTAGCGGAAGTACCTCGCAACTTGTTCGTTCGCCGTCCCCATCCAAAAATGAAAAACATTGCCTATGGCCATCGTACCTCTGCACAGCAGAATTCCAGAACGATCTTAGGTCATCGGCGGTGTACTGCAAGTACAATCTTCAAGTGCGTGCAGTTGGCTTTTGCTTTCTTGGTTTGGCACTATTTGGGGCATTGGTGTTCGTTCCCACTGGCTATCCAGCGACCTACGGACGAGTTAGCAATCCTGGCTACGAGATTATCTTCAATATTCATGGCTCAAGGGTAATTGACTCTAGCCGAATGTGGATACAGACCCTCTTGCTCGTCGGTATTGGTGCATATTTCTTGTACGCTTCGAACAAGCGTCCATGAGGAACCGCAAATGGAGTGGCAATTGAAACCAACGCTGAAACCAACGGAGACGCTTTGAAATGAACAATTGCGGCAATCTGCGGCGACACAGCGTATACTTTGAACCTAATTTGGCCCAAGACGAACCGCTGCGGATCATGGCAAGCAGAACTGTTAATCAGCGGGTCGTAGGTTCGAGTCCTACAGCGGCAGCCATTAAAATCACAAATCACTTTGGGTGGAACTTACGTCAGGTTCCACCCAAAGTCGTTTGTGGGCTTCGATCGTCCGTCGCTGAAGGACGAGAAGTTCATCCTCGATGATTCCGCCGAAGGGCAATGAACAAAGTGAATCGGAACGCCATGCGTCAGCGAGGGAAATGGAGCAAACCGGAATCGGGAAGTCCTACAGCGGCAGCCATTCAGATTGGAAACAGAAGGAAGAGCCAGTCGCAGTGCCCACGCGACCTTCTAGTAATTGCCGAGGCATTGTGTTTGGCATAATTCTCGCTCGGGGACTTAGCAACTAAGCAGCTCTCACCAATCGAAAATTTCGCTAGCCGCAAAAGGTGCTTCGATATCTCTATCGATTGCATGGCAAAAGAAACTGTGGCCGAATTCAGTAAATTCTGTGAACTGAACTTTCGTTTCGAGACTCAGTGAAGTAATTTGCTCGCTCCATTTTTCACGAGACGAATCTAGAAAGTCAGGAACTTTCTCATAAATTGGAGCAAGCAGTTCCCTTTCCTCAGGTACCACACCCGAGTTGAGGACTACCCTTCGATCTATTAGCTGAAGTGAATGAGTGAAAACCCGCGACTCAGGGTCTTCAATGATTTTCAGGCGAGCCAAATTATCAAGAGCAGAATACAGTAACAAAGGCGACAAGCTTGGACTCCAAGGGTCGCCTGACCCGATTTCAAGGCGTGGTTGATTATCATAAACGCCGGAAGCCCGACTCTTCCATCTTGTCATGTCCATCTTGAATCTAAGTAAATTGCGCTTTGAAGGTGTCAGCGCCCTTAAGAAGACAGCTTCTTTGGGATGCAGCTGCTTGATAATCTCTACAAAGGCTGGATGAGGCTGGGAAACATTCGTGCCATCCATGGCCGAAGCCAAGAGATTTGCAAACATGTCGCTCAGAATTTCGTCGTTTCCTAGGTAGCGCATTGCCTCGATTGCTGGTACCGCAATATTTGCTGGTGGAGCAATTACGCGCCCTGGGGGAACTTCGGCGAGTTTCTTTTCCAAGGCATCTTTCAAGTGCTTTTCAATACGCTCGAATCCCCAAACCGTTCCTTTGAGCGGAAGAAGTGCAACATTGATGGCACGACCAATAAGAGTTAGGGCCTTTCCAACTTCCTTCGACGCCCCACTTAATGCATCATCATAAAGCGGCTTCGCAACAGCTTTGACCAATTCAGAGCCTAAATTACCTTCTTTTTCGTCCTTTGTAGACTCCGTTTTGTCCGATTCAGTTGACACGTCTACAAAGATAATACACGACAATATCTAGTGATAGCGCAACATTTCCCGGTCCAAATTTGGACACTTGAACAGCTCACGCAACGACGGCCTAGCAGCTAAATCAAGCTGTTGTACAGGTCGGACCCGATAGGGATGTTAAGTCATATCAGCCAAAGCTGGTGGATCGCAAGCCATCTCTTTGATGTAGATCAGTTTCTCACGACGGCTGAGAATAGAAGGCAACGCGTATTCGTCATCAAAGAAATCTGACAACAGCCTTCCAGAGATTGACAGCAAAACCTCTCTATCAATTTCCTTAATCCGATCGTAGAGAACGTCTGCGTAGAACATCGCGGCCCTCTGTCCTTTTGGATACAGTGAAGGCAATCGGAGAGCAAATTCTCCCGCCGAAAGATAGCCTTCCTCGCGATCGGCAATCAGAAACCCGAGCCTATGCGAGAAGTCAATGTCAACGGGATCAAGTTCCTCGGTCTCCGCTTTTGCCACATACTCGCAGGTCACTCGCCTCAAAAAGGCTGGAACGACCGGCTTCAGCGAGCACTGCTCAAATAAATACCGGCTATGCGAAAACTCGAATGGAGCAAGGGTCAGCATTGACGAGAGCTTCGCGCAGTTCCTCACCTTGCCCATACAGTGCCAACATTGAAATGCGGCCCATCCATAGAATTGGCCCTCGTAATTTGACAAAAGCAGGAGCCTCCTGAAGCGAACAATATCCAATTGGAGGGCCCGCCCTTTATGCTTGTGTCGCCAGACGATCGACCTAAGGCGCTTTGGCATGACATCCAACGGATCGCGTGGTTTCCGGCGCATCAGTTATTGTACGGTCGCGACCGCCCCCCGACAAGGGGAAACCCCTCCTTGGGCGATCAATCCGTTAGGATTCGCTTGCTGAGAGCACCTAGGACCTTCGGCCAACCGCCCGACCCAACCCACGACGCCACCAGCCCACCAGACGTAAGAACCCTTACCTTAGGAGAATAACCATGGCCGATATCAAGAAAGCAGTCGACGGCGTCGCTGGCGCCGGAACCTCGGACAAAATCGAAGGCAAAGTCGATGAATGGACCGGTAAGGCCAAGCAAGCCGTCGGCGACCTGACCGACGACGACAAGCTCCACGCCGAAGGTGAAGCCCAAGAAGCCGAAGGCAAACTAAGCCACGCGATCGGCGAGATCAAAGAAGTGGCTGGTCTCGTGGCTGGTGTAGCCGTCGAAAGTGCTCACATCGTGGCCGACAAGGTCAAACACGCCATCCACAAAGACGACAAGTAAGGCCTCCGTAACGCTCTCGTAACGCCAGCCCGGCGTACCATCGGGGCGAGGTGAAAAAACTTTCCCCGAGTCGCATGGTGGCGTGGGCCGCCGCCCTTCTGCTTTGCATAGTCCTCATCGCCTGTGGAGGTGGAGGTGGCGGCGGTCTGGCCCCGCTTCCTGACTTCATTCCCGGCAGTGTCTCCGACACCGACCGCGACAACGCCGTGGCCGAGGTCTCCGACTATTTCGCCACCGTGGCGGGCAACGCGCAAGCCGCTAGCCTGATGGTCACCAAGATGAAGTCGATGCCGGTGTTCGCCACCGCTGAAATCTCGGCCAGTGGCGACGTCATCGGCTGGTTCAAGGACGGTCGCCAACTCGCCGTCTTCACCTCCGACGACTTGCCTCCGGCAAGTGCCGGCCACGCCTCCCAAGCCGCCGCCAAGCCGCCAACGGCCATGCCCAAGAATCTCACCTTCGGACGAAAGGCTTTTCTCATCAACTCCTTTGAGCCAGCCCGTGAGGATTCGACCGCCGCATTAAGTCCGTTGCTTCAGCAAAAAGGCTACGACGTAACCACCATGTCAGGCACATTGGCCGACTTCACACACCTCTCCGACGTCAGTCTCCTTCTCGTCCACGCCCACGGTCTGCTTTCCACCGACAAACATCGGGTTCAGCATTTCTACTATGCAACCTCCCAAAGCCCCGATGCCATTACGAATGGAGTCTATTCCGCTGACTGGGACAACGATTCGCTGTTCGTGGGCGTCGGCCCATCCTGGAATCTCGACGGCACCGTCTCGGTCGCCAAGAAGTACTGCATCAGCGAACAATTCCTTATCAACCACGGCCTCAATTTCGTTCCCAATGCGTTCTGGATGTCGCAATCATGCTCGTCCTACACGACGCCGATTCTCAATATCGCACTCGGAGGCGGATCCACCGGCGTGGCAACCTACGCCGGATGGACGAAACCGGAGGAAAGCAGCGAATCGACCGCGACAACCAATTTTGTCTTCGATCGACTTCTCGGCTTAAATCAGGTAGCCCCAGTCGAGCAAGACACACCCTCGCCCTACGATTTCGACAAGCTCCGAACGGCGCTCAGCACAACCAAACGCCCGGGTAGCTCACTGACGTATGACACGTCGATTAAGAACGACCCGGCCAAGTTCTTCATCAAAAGCGCGAACGGAAGCACTGTCCACACCATCATTCCGTCCATCACCACCGCCCAGATTGGCACCGACCCCAGCACGCTCTCCATCGATGGATTCTTTGGGACCCAGCAAGGGGCCGTTACGCTCGATGGAACGATCCTGACACCCGTGTCATGGTCAGAAACCAACGTCGTAGTGCAAAACCCAGCCGCCGATTCCGGCGTTCTGGTCGTCCGATCTCTCGGCGCGGACAGCCCGGACGGTTACCTCCTCAGCCAACCATACCAATACAGCGGGTTGCAGGTCGAAATTTCACCCGATGGCGCGGCACTCGACCTCAGCGCACATCAGACCTTCACCGCGAATATCACGCACGGCACGTTGCCGCCGGGAGCAACGTTCAAGTGGACCCTCACCGGCAACGGCAAAATCAACGGGGGCACGTCCGTCACGTCGACCTCGCCAACGGTCTCCTACGTGGCCCCAAACACCACGACACTCGATTCACTCAAAGTCCAAGTCATCTATAAGGGAGTTTCGCAAGCCGAAAAGTCATCCACCATCGTGGTTGGCGATGTTGGCACCATCGACTTCACCCTCTCGGGGAATTGGGACACATCCAAGACTCCGCCCATTGGCCACTACATGTACTCCGATGGCGCCGGTGCCCGGTGGTCGCCAGAACCAGGATTGGATGCCTTGGCAATGTCGTACGACATAGGAACAGAGCAGACCATTGGCGTCCTGGTTACGGCCCAACTCACTCCCGGCCAGCAGCTCGTTGCGGGTCAGACCTTCACGCACTATCACAGTGGCGATCCTATCGTGCCGGGAATCTTCACCCTCACGATGTCCACCAATCTGACCAATCCCGAGGACCCCAATTCGAGTCAGTACGCCATCGGAACCGATGGAACCATGACGATTGACTCGGTGCGAACTCTCGGCGATTCGACCAAGTACATCCACTTCACGTTCACCGCCACCAACGGAATCGGAGGCACCGTCACTGGAACCGGAACCGCGAAGATCATCCCTTACAATTAGAAGTCGGGGGCCCCGAATGATGCGACCCGCGTAGAACCAATAACTATCGCTCCTTAATGCGCTAGCGAATAGTCGCCTGCCATACAGCCACAAGTCCCATCACGCGAATACTCTGACCTCCTTACGCCGTCCAAGGTACTAGAGTCATGAAAACGAGCGCTCTTTTGACGGCGTCTGCCTTCCTTTTGGCAGGCTGCGCCGGCTCTGGTATCAGTGTCGATACCCTCCTCGGAACCTACCAGGGTCCCTGGACCAGCGTCACCGACGACGGTGCCACGACCCTGACCTTCCAAGCCGATGGCCACGTCAGCGGGCAATGGACGGATACGACGACCAGCGTCACCTACACCATCACCGAGAGCGAAAGCACGGTCGATGGCCTGCACGTCCTCCTCCACATGACCAGTTCAAGTACCATCGGTACCGACGAATTCGAGGGCACGCTCACCAAGAACGGAACCCATGTCGGCGGCGCACTCACCAAGAAAGTTGGCAATGCCGGCGTCCTCTACAACGTTAGTCTCGACCCCATTCCCCCGCCCTAACGAGCCGCCCGATCATTAAGCGCTTGGCAAAAGCTCGGCCAAAACACCGAACAACTCGTCGGCGTCGATCGGTTTAGTCAGATACCGGTCGGCGCCCATCTTCAGCAGGTACCGCCGCGACGACTGCGTCGCGTCCGCACTAAGGATCACCACGGGAATCGAGCTCGTTTCCTCGTCGCGCTTCAACTGCTCGAGAACCTCCGCCCCGCTGATATCCGGCAGGTGCAGGTCGAGGACGATCAAGTTCGGACGATGCTCCCGCGCAAACGTTAGCCCCATCGTTCCCTGCATCGCCGGAATGACCTCGATGTCCTTTCGAATCGCGAAGAACTGCTCAAGAAGCCGAAGGTTGGTAAGGTTGTCTTCGATGCAAAGAACTTTGGCCCGCACGAGGCGAGGAAGCTCCGATTCAAATTCTGTACTTGGCTCGGCAGCTACGTAGGCTTCATCCGCCTTCAAAAGGTCGACCGCAAAAGCCGTCCCGCTTGAGTCGGATCGAATGAGCGAAAGACGACCACTCATCATGTCGGCCAACTGTTTGGACAGTGCCAACCCAAGTCCAACCCCGTCATGATTGCGGTTGCTCAACCGCTCAAAGGGAACAAATAGCTTGGCCTGATCCTCTTCAGAAATGCCACGCCCCGTATCGGTCACTTCAAAACGGAAAAGCGTCTCCGAAATCGGGTAGCAACGCAAATCGACCTTGCCTTCCGGAGTGTTGTAACGCACAGCGTTCGACAGCAGGTTGATCAGCACCTGCAGAATTCGCTGGCGGTCCGCCAGGATCATAAAATGCTTTGGAGCGTCGATGGACCATATCAGTTCGATACCTGCATCGAGAGCCAGAGGCATGGCCAGGCCGACCGCCTGTTTGATCACATCTTCTACATCGACCGGCTCCAACGAAACCGTCAGCCGCCCTTCCTCGATCCTTGCGATATCTAAAACCTCGTTGATGAGGTCGAGAAGATGCCGTCCCGCCTTCAAAATCGGGCGGACCAATTCCAGAGTTTCCTCGTCCCCATGCTGAAGATTGAGCAACTGCGCGTATCCGAGCACCGCATTCAGAGGCGTCCGAAGTTCGTGGCTCATCCGCGAAAGGAACTCGTTCTTCGCCTGGTTCGCCCGCTCGGCTTCGGTCTTGGCGCTTGCCAGCGATTCTTCGGCAACCTTCCGGTCGGTGATGTCCTGCGCCATACCCGCGACTCGAAAAGAATCCCCTTGTCCAATCGGAACCCGAAAACCTTTATTCCAAATCCAGCGCACCTGCCCGTCGGGTCGAACGATGCGAAATTCATGGTCGAGCGTTCCCGTTTGCTCAAAATGTAGGAGGCTCTGATGGATGGCCGGGACATCGTCGATGTGAGCCCCCGCATAAAGGTGCCGCGACTTCTGGTTAGAGGTGGCCAAGTCGCGACCCCAAATCTTTTCATATCCGGGGCTGATGTACGACTCGGTGTCCTGGCTCCCATCCAGAATCCAGAACACCTCGCCCATATTGTCGGCGATAAAGCTCAACCGAAACTCAGACTCCTTCAGGGTATTCACTACCTCCTCGACCCGCCGTTCCAAGCGGTCGTTTTGGGCGTTCAGGGCCCGCTGCATCCGGTGCCGCTCAATGCCAAACCGAATAAACTGCCCCAGCATCGAACCGTTGAGGTGTCGCTTTGAAAGGTATTCCGCAACCCCCGCCCGAACCATGTCCATCGCGACCGAGTGGTCTTCCAACCCCGTAAGAACAATGATTGGGAGCTCCGGCGAAGAGTCCTGAAGACGTCGAAACGTGTCAAGTCCTTGGCTGTCTGGGAGCCCAAGATCAAGGAGCACAATGTCAAATTCTTCGCCTCGCACCGCTACCAGCGCTTCACTAAGCGTTTCGGCGTGGACCACGCTTGAGCGAAAGTGTTGGGTCTCTCGCAAAGCCTCAGAGACGATCAGGCGGTCGGTCGGCTCATCCTCAACGTGCAGAATGCGCAAAGTCTCCGTGGTTTCGGCGGCAAAAGAACTGAGCGGCATAAAAGTCTCCCCGAGATGTCGAAATCTGACTACTCTTTCCTGGGCGGCAGCTTAACGATTCCAAGCCAAAAGTCTTCGATACCCTGGACGATGTCGTTCAGTTGGTCGAATCCGACTGGCTTGGTCACGTAGCTGTTTGCAAAGTTTCCGTAAGCACGGCTAATGTCTTCCTCCGCGCTGGAAGTCGTCAGGACCACTACCGGAATGTGAAGAATCGATGGCTCGTTCTTGATCGTCTCAAGCACTTCCTGCCCCCCAATACCCGGCAAATTGAGATCGAGCAAGATCAAATCGGGAGTCGGTGTATCGCTATATTCACCTCGCTTGTAAAGCATCTCAAGGGCCATGCCGCCATTCTCCGCGACCGTCAGTCGGTTGGCGACTTTGGCATCGCGTAACGCCTCTTGCACCATAAGGACATCCGTCTCATTGTCCTCGACTAATAAAACTTCGATCAAACGAATGCTCGCGTTCATTTCGTAATCCTATCTTCCAGACGGCTTCAATTCACTTGAAGCCGCAAGCTTAAACTTGAACTTTGATCCCTTTCCCGACTCCGACTCCACCCAAATCGAGCCACCATGCATATCGACAATCTTCTTGCAAAGGGCAAGCCCAATGCCCGTACCCGAATACTCGCGTCGAGAGTGAAGCCGCCTAAACACTTTGAAAATATCTTCGAAGAACTTCGGATCAATCCCGATCCCGTTATCCTCTACGGTGAACTCCCACGACTTACCTCCATCGACGGGCACAGCCGATACATGTACCTTTGGTTTGGAGTCCCCTCGAAACTTGACCGCGTTCCCAACCAGATTTTGGAAGAGTTGATGCAGCGTGATCGAGTTCCCGCTGACCGTCGGAAGCGGGTCCCAAGTCACCTCGGCCCCGCTTTCCTCGATGGTGGCCGAAAGCGAACGCGAGACGTCCCGAAGGGTCTGGTTTATATCGACCGGCGTGAAGGGAACTTCGTGCCTTCCAGCCCGCGAGTACATCAGGAGGTCGTCGATCAGCCGCTGCATGCGATCGGCGGCCGCCACCGAATGCTCGATGAAAGTCTTAGCTGAATCATCCAGTTGAGCCTCGTACCGACGTTGAAGAAGCTGCAAGGGGCCAGCGATGCTCCGCAGAGGTTCCTGCAAGTCATGCGAAGCCAGATAGGCGAACTGCTCCAATTCCCTGTTCGAGCGCGCGAGTTCTTCGTTCGTCCTCGCCAGTTCGCGATTCACGCGCTGAACTTCCAGCCTCTGGAGATACAGATCAGATATGTCCAAAATGACCGCCAAATACCCGGCGATAGACGTGGCCCCATCCCGAATAACCGTCATCGTCACCTGCACCGGAAATCGCGATCCGTCCTTGCGAATGAATGTCCACTCGCGGGTTTCGACTCCTTCCGAGAGAGGGCAATGGGTCAGCACTTCGAACCCCGAACTCAGCGCTCCATCTTCCGATAATTCGCGGCCACGCGCCGTCACTTCCGCCTGGTCAAAGCAGAAATCTAGCTGCTGCTGTCCCACAACCTCCGCCGACGCGTACCCCAGTGCGCTTTCCGACGCCTGATTGAAGAGCGTAACCGTCCCGTCAGGGCCGGTAGCGATCAGCAAGTGCTCGGTACTCGATAGCACGGCCTCGTGAAGCTGGTTGACGTCTTGAAGCTGCTCCGCATACCGCCGTGTCTGAATTTCCGCTTCGCGTCTTCGTGTGATATCAACGATCGAAGCCAAGGCTCCTCGCCCTTCAGGAGTGGCGATCTCACGAAGCCCGACTTCCACAAAGACCTCGGTGCCGTCCTTACGCCGACCCGCCAAGTCTCGCCCTGTGCCCATCATTCTTGGCACCGGATTCCTCATGTAGGAGCCTCGAAGATTAGCGTGTCCGCTTCGAATAGAGTCGGGAACCAAGATGTCCACGTTCTGTCCAAGCAACTCCTCCTCTGTGAAACCGAAGATGCTCAGCGCCGCCGCATTGACGGTGACGATCTGCCCTTGCTCGTCGATCACGACGAGGCCACTCTGCGACCCATTGAACACCGCCTGAAGGTACTTCTCCCTCTGGGTCTGGCTTTCGTTCATCGCCAAAAGCCGCCGATTGGCTTCGTGAAGTTCGTTCGCCGCGCGCTGCCTTTCCGAAATGTCGGTCACCGTCGCGATCACGTAGTGCCGATCGTCCCAATCGATCGGCCCCAAGGCAACTTCAATCGGGACTTCCTTCCCATCTTGCCGTAAGCCCCAAAGGTCTCTCTGCGATCCCATCATTCGAAACGAGGGAGCCTCGGCGAACTGGTGCCGGAGGCCAACGTGGTGGCTGCGAAACCGCTCCGGCACCAACGATTCGATCGCTCGTCCGGTCAGCGTTCCCGACTCATATCCGAAGACCTCCTCCGCCGCCAGATTCGCGTGAACGATAATTCCAGCCTCATCGACTAGAAGAATTGCTTGGGGAGTGCGGTCAAACAGTCGCCTGTCAAAGCCCTCAAGGTTCAGGACCTCCGTCGTCATATCGCCTTGTGCTGGTGTATGAATATCCATAAGTTTCGCGGGTAGGCTTGAACGGCTCTAGTTAATTGTTTTATCATAATACTACTTTCATTTGTCTATCGAGAGATGCCCTAGTAAAGGTGCGGCGGCTGTTTGCGGTGTAGGTATGGAAACTGATGAGAACCCAAACGCCTGGGAAGCCTCCGTAACCATGGGTCAAGCTGTCGCCAACTGGCGCAGCAGGCGAAGGAGCGTTTGATGAACACCTCGAAACATATATTGGGATCAAGGCTAATGGTCATTGATGACCAGGTCGAAAACGTAACATTAGTCACTCGCGTGATGCGTGACGCCGGATTCTCGTCGGTTGCTTCAGAGACCAACCCCGAGAAGGCTCTCATTTCCATCCACGACATCGCGCCAAACCTCATCATCCTCGATCAGCACATGCCGATCATGAGCGGCTTCCAGTTCCTGACCGAGCTCCATCGGCTTCGGGCCGATGGTCCGTACATCCCTGTGCTCATGCTGACCGCCGATGTGACCGACGCAACTAAGCACGAGGCTCTACGCCTCGGGGTCGAAGACTTCCTTCAGAAGCCTTTCGACGCCGTCGAGTTGCTCCTCAGGACCCTCAACATCCTCTCCGCGTCTCACATTCGCAAGGAACTCGAGCTTGAAAATGCGGATCTCACCGACAAACTTCGCAAGCGAGCAAAAGAACTTGAGGAACTCAACGCAGAACTCGAAGTCGAAATTCAGGTTCGCAAACAGACCGAACAGGAATTGATGCGTGCCGAAGGTCGCAACCGATACCTCCTTTCCGCTTGCCCCACGACCATTTACGCCGCCACCGCGCGGCCGCCTTACCGACTAAATTTCATCGCCGAGACCGTGCGTTCCATGCTCGGTTACACCGCCCAAGAAATCATCAATGGCGAATTTCCTCCCAAGAGCCTGATCCATCGCGACGATCTCGCCCGGGTGCTGCTCGCCCTCGACTCCCTCGACGAAGTCGAAAAGAAGACTGAAATCTACCGACTCCGCAACGCGGAAGGCGAATACCGTTGGATTCGCGACGACATGGTCATGATCGCCGGAGTCGACGGACGTCCGTTCGAAATCATTGGCTCCTGGGTCGATATCACTGACCAGCGCCTCGCCGAAGAGTCACTGACCCGTCGTTCCTTCGAGCTTGCCGAAACCAACACGGACCTTCTCGACATTGATCGCCTCAAGTCCGCAATGGTCGCATCGACCTCCAAGGAGCTTCATCAGCCGCTAGCCGTCATCCGCGAGTTTGCGCGGGAGTACAGGCCGAGCGGCACGCCGGGCAAGCGGATGACCACATACCAAAGCAAAGTCCTGCGCAACTGCGACGAAGTGACCAAACTCGTCGAAGCCCTTGTCGAGATTCAAGGCATCGAGTCCGGCATGTTCCAGTTGGAGCCCCGACGCACCGATATCGCCTCCGTCCTCCACGAATCCGTTCGCGTCTTCGAGATCGAGACGGCCAAAGACGGCGTCGTGCTAAACGCTCAAGTCCCTCCCGATCTGCCCGACGTCTTCGCCGACGACGAAGCGATTGCCCAAATCCTCACCCGGCTTTTTGAAAACGTCGCGCTCTCAACCCCCGTTCAAGGGGCCATCCAGTTCCGAGCTTCGGTTGATAAAACCCACGTCACGATCGAAATCACCAATCCTGGCCGCCGACTCCGAGCAAAGGAACTCGACCAGCTTCTACGCCCACTCGGAAACATCGAAGGGATCGACCCAAGCGAACTCACTAGTTCGGCCGTCGGTCTTCGCATCTCCAAGCGGCTCGTCGAGCGACTGGGAGGCGATCTCAAGATCGAAGCCGAACCCCAACGAGGCCTCCGCGCCTCGGTCTCGTTCCTCATCTGGAGCCCGGAAACTGAAGCCACCTGGCAGCCCTTCCGCCACGGAATGAGCAGCCGCAACTAACGAACAGAACTCGGATACGAACCACTGCTAAACCAAAGCCCATAAAGAAGCTATCGCACTTCAATCTCCGACGAACGTAGGGCTGTAAGCCCGTCCTTCCTTAGCCCAGTCCGAAGAGTCGAGAATCGGCTCGAAGGGCTGGGTGCCAAACCAAAACAGTAAGAGTCCGAGGAGCGAAGCGACCCCGCCGAGCAAAGCGAGGAAGAGCCTTCTACTCTTTCTTGCGAAGCAACACTCCTGACGCACACCAGGAGACGGGGAGGGCAAATCCACAAAACCTCAAAAACCCACTTTCATACCATCTTCATGTCCACATGGTTGAATACATACTCAAGGAGTCGGCCAGATCGCACCCAAGCATGGAGCCCGTGTAAGTGTGATCCCTGGCTCCGGCCATCTTCTCCTCGCCCCGACAAGGGGCTTTTTTGTGCCCGAACCCAAAAGGATTACAATGTCGCCATGGGAACGCTGTTTCGCTTGGCCCTAACCGGCATTGCCGCCATCCTCAGCGCCAACACCCTGACCGTCCCGCCCGAAAAAACGATCAAAATCGCTTGCCTAACCGACCTTACCGGCGACTGCACCCTCTACGGTCAGGACCAACTCGCCGGATGCTGGATGGCCGTCGACGAAGCGAACAAAGCGGGCGGCATCCATGGAACCAAGATCGAACTCATCGTCAAGGACACGCGGAGCAACCGAGATGACGCGAAAGCCGCCGCCGAGAGCGTCGCGGACCAACCGATTTCCGCCATCGTCGGCACAATCTGGAACTCACGAGCAAGCGTCATAGCCCAAACCGCGCTTCCCTATTCCATTCCCGTCTTCTATCCCGGACCGATGCTGGCCGACCAGCAACCGGCGCAAAACCTCATCCGAACCTCAAGCGCCTTCCACGACGAGGCCGTCGCCATGGCGACTTTTGCCATCCAGAACCTCAAGCTCAAGCGGATCGCGGTCGTGACCCAAACTGAAATCCCATCCTCGGTCGAAATGAGCGACACCTTCTGCCGAAAGATCACCTCGCTCGGTCATCCCGCCATTCTCAAACGCTTCGAGAATTACGACTTCAATGGCATTCCAGACTTCGAGCCGCTGATCCAGTCGATCAAAAAAGCCAACCCCGACGCCGTGTACATCTCGGATCTATTCCTGCAGGCTGGTCCCACCATCCGGCTCCTGCGGGAAGCCGGAGTCAAGGCTACGATCCTCGGAACCTCCAACCTGGACAACGATACGGTCCTTTGGAACTTCAAACCCGGCGCGAGCCCGATCTACTTCACCACCGCGTGCGCCTTCGATAGCCCAAACCTCAAGTCGTTTGCCCAGAGGTGGCTGGCCAATCATGACCAAAAACCTCCGAACAGCGACGAAGCTCTAACCGCCTACGATGCAACCAACGTCGCCATCGAAGCAATCCGCGGTTCCCCGCGAACCGACCCCCAATCGGTCCTCCTCGCCGCCCAAGGCATTTCCAACTTTGCTGGCGTAACGGGAACCATCACCGTCAAAGGCCACCCCGCTTCTCCCTGCAGCCGAATCGACATCGTCAGGGTCAAATCGACAGCCAAGAAAGCTCGAATCAATCCAGCCTCCCAATGGCAAAGCTACGTCGCCAGCTTCAACCCGCAAAAGCTCTAGCCCCATTTTCATGCCGTCTTCATGATTTCCAGGTTGAATAGAAGAAAAAGGAAGGGCTCCCACGACCTCTTGTCGGCGCAACGACGAGGGGCAGACTGGGCCCCAAACAAGGAACCATGAAGCTCCTGATTATCGAAGACGACGTCGAAATTGCCAGCGCCATCCGTGATGGATTGGAAGATGCCGGCTTCGTCGTCCAAATCGTCCGCGACGGCGAGCGCGGTCTCCGCGTCGCCCAAGCCAACAAGTTCAGCGTCATCATCCTCGACCTCATGCTGCCGACCATGGACGGCATGACGATCTGCCGACACCTGCGCGAGACTCGCAACGCCACCCCGATCCTCATGCTCAGCGCCAAGGACACTCTGCGTGATCGCGTCGGTGGCCTCGAGCAAGGCGCGGATGATTACCTCGGCAAGCCGTTCCAGTTCGAAGAGCTTCTTGCTCGCATCCGTGCGCTCCTCCGTCGTGACAAAGTCATCAAAAGCGCCGAACTCCGCGTCGACGACCTCATCATAGACACCGCCGCTCGCACCGTCCATCGCGGCGGCAAAGAGATCGTCCTTACTCAGCGTGAGTACACCCTCCTCGAAGCCCTTGCCAGCCGCGAGGGCCAGGTCCTCACCCGCGACACCATCCAGCACGTCGTCTGGACCGACGAATTCAGCACGTCCAATACCGTCGACGTGCATGTGCGAAACTTAAGAAAGAAGGTCGACGGCGACTTCACCCGAAAGCTCATCCACACCGTGGTAGGCGCGGGCTACTCGCTCAGGGTCGATTCGCCTGAGCAATCCACCCCATGATTCGCACCAAGCTCACCGTCTGGAACTGCGTCGTTCTCTCGATCGTCCTCACCCTGACGGGCCTAGCGGTCTACTTCACCACCCAGCGAATCCTGTTCAAGGGCATCGACGACGGCTTGCTTCAGCGCGCCCAACTCTTCGCCGCCAGTTGGCACGGCATACCCGGCCAACCCGGCGGCCCCGGCGACATGAGGCGGCCAGACGACCACGGTGATCGTAGCGATAAAGATCGCCAAGGCCCCGGCCCAACCTTCTCGTTTAACGGCAACCCTGGCACCACATCGGGTGACCCTGGCCCCGGTCAAAGCGCGTCAAACGGACCGGATAACAATCAATTCCGAGGCTTCGAAAACCGCCGCATGGAACCAGAAATCGATGTCCAAGCCGCCAAAGAGCAGGGCATCGACCCCAAGGGCCTCAGCCAGATCAAGGCCCTCCAAACCGTCCTCCGCCCGATGGCGCTCGACCTAACCGGCAAAGACGTCGTCCACCCCGAACAGACCGCCTGGGACAAAACCACCTTCGAACAGGCAAAAAGCGGTCAGCAAGCCTACGGAATCTCCGTCCAGGACGGCATCCGCATCCGCGTTCTCAGCTACCCGATGCGTCAGAACGGCAAGATCGCCTACATCCTCCAGTTCGGCGCCCCCATGTCGGCCGAACTCCAAGCCCTCGGCCAACTCGCCAAAACCCTCACTATCGTCCTCCCTCTCGCCGTCACCGTCATGCTGTTCGTCGGCGTGATCCTCACGCGCCGCGCACTCCGACCGGTGGGGCAGATCGCCTCTGCCGCCGAGCAGATCGAAATCACCAACCTCTCCGACCGCCTGCCCGTTCATGGGGAAGACGAATTCGCCCAGCTTAGTTCGACCTTCAATGGCCTCCTTGGGCGACTCGAAGAGGCCTTCCAAGAAAAGGATCAGGCGTTTGGTCAGCTTCGCCGCTTCACCGCCGACGCCTCCCACGAACTCAAAACCCCCCTTACTGCGATCCAGCTTCGAACCGGCCTTGCCCTCCGCAAGGAAATCTCCGCCGAGAAGTACCAAGAGCACCTACTGGCCATCGACCGTGCGGCCGGCCAGATGAACGCCGTCGTCCAAGATTTGCTCTTCCTCGCCGCATCGGACGAAGGGCGCCTCAACCTCAGAAAGGAAGACGCCAACCTCGCCGATATCGTCGAAGACTCGATCTTCTCCGTCGATACCTCACACCATCAAATCGAACGCGACATCGACCCCAACATCCACCTCTCCCTCGATCCCGCTGCCATGACCCGCGTGTTGGTCAACATCGTCAAGAACGCCGTGCTCTACACCGAGAAGGGAAATACGATTCGCGTCACCTCGCATCGCCACGGCAACAGCGCGGTCGTCAAGGTCATCGATCAAGGAGAAGGAATCCCTGCGAACCATGTACCGCTCATCTTCGACCGGTTCCACCGGGTCGATAGTTCACGCTTCCGCGACTCGGGTGGGAGCGGCCTCGGCTTGGCCATCGCCAAAGCCATCGTCGAGCTTCATAACGGGAAAATCGAACTCGAAAGCGAAGTTCAAAAGGGCACAACCGTCACCATTACGCTCCCCATTCATTAGAGGGTGAGCAAAGCAAAGGCGCCTCCGTGCTCCTTCACCTTGCTGCATTTTAGGGGGTTCGGTTGGTTACTATGCGGCTGATGCAAAAGCCTGCTGACCGAGTTGCGTCGCCCAAGACGCCTGAGTCTTGAGGTACGCGGCCAGAGCCTGCTGATACAGCGAATTGGTCGTGGTGCTCGACGTCGAGTCACTGGATGATTGATTGTTGTTGTTTCGAACCGCGTCGAACGCGTCTCGAACTTCGGAACGTTGGCTGTCCGAAAGCGAGTCCATCTGCTCCTTTCGCTTCGCCATGATTTCGTCGTCGGATGAACCGCTGTCCTTCATCTTGCTGATTTCGTCTTGGAAATTCTGAAGCGTGGTCGCGAGATCCGAATCCGTATCCTTCAGCGACGAGATCATGCTGCTGATCTCGCTGTCCGAAGGCGGAGGACCACCAGGTCCACCCGGCCCGCCGGGTCCACCAGGGCCTCCCGGGCCACCAGGTCCGCCGGGACCGCCCATGCCTTGCGGGCCGCCCTGCTGTCGGTCGCCAAAGACCGACTTCAATTCCGATTTCTCCGTGTCCGAAAGCGAATCCATGTTCTCCTTCATCGCACTTCGGATGTCATCTTCCGACGCACCGTCCGCCTTCATCTGGTCGATCTTCTGGTGAAAATCCTCCATCTTCTGAGCGAGCGCCGGGTCGGTGTCCTGCAGTTTCGCAAGGGCTGCCTGCTGAGCCGCTTCGTCGCGACGGGGTGGCCGTTGGACACTGGTTGTACTGCTATCCGTGCCTGTCGTGGACGAACTGCAACCCGAGGTCGACGCGAACTGAGTGAAGCCGCTTGCCGCGGCGCTCTGAGTCGCATACAGACCGGAGCTATAGCTGCCCAATCCATTGATTGTCATGTGTTTCTCCTGGAGCCTAGTAAAATTCTTGGGTACCCACCACCTCGACCGCCACAAAATCCGTCGATTTCTTCATGTCTTCTTCATAGCTGAAGAAGCTTGTCAAGTTTCGCCTTGAATGTCTTCTTTACCGACGGTCCTACTATATGCTGGGTTCAAAGGTCTGATTAGTTGTCAAGCTAAGCCTGCAAGCTCTTCGTCCGATCGATCGTCAACCACCACTAATCCCATGATTCTCTCCACCCTCGTCGCCTACGCCGCCATGGCCGGACAACCAGCCATGCGCGACGACACGATCTCGCGCATCCAAGTCACCATCACCACCGGTGCCGACGACATGCGATCGGACAGCGCCGGAATGGTCGTCCTGCAATACTCCGATTCGCGGCATCAGATCGCCCCGCTGAAGGGAGCCAACGAGTCTCTCGGTTCAAATTCATCCAAGACGCTGACCTTGACGCCCAACGTCCCCAACCTCAAGCTCACCGACCTCTATCACGTTCGCGTCGACTTCAGTTCGGGTACCGCCACTGGCTACAACGACAAATGGACCCTTGACGGCGTGAAAGTCGTCGCCACCATGGGCCGCAACGAGGTCACGCTCTACAACCGCCAGCACATGGGCATGCACCTCCAGGAATCTCAGCACTGGACCTCCACGCCATTCGATGCCAGTAGCCTCAGCGACGTCATCAACGCCGCCAACTTTTGGGTCGAGCTCGACGGCGTCGAAGGGCAGAACTCCAACACGCAGTTCATCATGGACCTCGAAGCTGACGACGGCCGGGCATGGTCGGGCAAGCGAAGCGCCGCTATGATCCAGGATCACGGCTACCCCGGCGTCCGCGCCGAGGCCCAAACCCAAGACAAGGTCGCCGTCAAGTCGATTCGCACCTTCCGAATCGGCTACGGAAAGACCTTCTCGACCGCCTCTGACCGCACCGCAGCCGGATCGCCCGGAGGCCACTTCACCATCCGCACCGCCCGCGTGTATTACCGAACCAGCGACACCGCCGCCCCTCAGGAATACTGCACCTTCAACGAAGTCAACTTCCGCTTCGCCGATGGCGGCTGGTGGCAAGCGCCTATCATGAAGCGCTACAAACGGGAGCCCGGCTTTCCCATCCAAGCCGTACAAATCGAATACCTCACCGGTGGCGACGACCTGCGCCGCATGAGCTTCTCCAATCCTGACCAAGAGGTTTGCAACAGCCGACTCGAAACCACCTTTACCGTCCCCATCGTTCCGCTGCCTGGCCGCAACTTCTGCGACTGGATCGTGCACGGAGACTGGGTCCGAAGCGTGATGCACCATACGCAACCGATGGTCATGCAGGATGGCGACGAATTTCCTCAAGGTTGGACGGGGACATTTGCGTCGTACGGTCGATTTGAAAAGACTTTCCGGGCCGTTGGGACCCCGTACTTGATGTCCTCGGATCTGGCCAGTCTCCTCGTCACCTTCAAGCGCGGAGCCGGAGGCGACTTCCACTCTGGAGGCGGCGCGCTCGACAACCTTCTCCGCCAACCCGACGACTGGGACCTCGCCGGAATCATCGTCTCTGCCGGCGGCCCCGACCACCCCATGCGTCGACTCTATTCGAACTTCACGATCAACCAGCACATGAACCGAATGGACCAAACCTGGAAATCCCCCAACTTCGAAACCCTGCAACTCCGCCGCGCACCTTAAATCCCTTCCCCTTTTTCTTGAAAAGGGGAAGGGTAGGGATGGGGGTCCATCCAAAGTCGTGGTATTCGGGCCCGCGGACGAGTGAGGGAAATCCACCGAAAGCCCCAAAAGGGGCGAGCCTAAGATCCCTCTCCAAATTGTCCGCAGGAAATCTGGAGGGTCCGCAGTTGGAACTGCCACAAATGCAGTTTCAATGTGGAAGAGTGTCTCCTGACTCGTGTCAGGAGACGGGAGGGGAAAATCCGCTCAAAAGCAAAATGGCCCGAAAATCTACGGAGCAGAGCGACCCCTTTTTCCTCTCCTCCCAGGAGAGGACCTTCGCGCGACGCCAGGAGCTCGCGAAGAGGTGAGGTAGAGAATTCCAGCCAACCTTGCGTTACCCACGAAACGTTTAAGGTCGGGCGACCGATCCTAGAGGGGACCCATCCGCAAAATCGCCCCAAAAAGCCCAGACATGAATCCCAAAACCCACCTTAACACCACCATCATATTCCCGCCCAATCCCAACCCCCACCAATCGGTGTAGACTGGTCAAACCATGTTGACCAGCCTTCTCACCGCCGTCATCGGCTACCAACAGCCGGCCATGCTTCCCATCGGCAAATACATCAGCCCCGAAGGAACTAGCGTCGAAATCGGCAGTTACCCGCTCAACATGGCCCTCAGCAATGACGGAAAATACGCCGTCGTCACGACCTGCGGCTTCCGCGAAGCCCTCAGCGTCGTCGATGTCAAAACCGGCGCGATCGTCAGCCAAGTCGACTACAAAAACTCCAGCAATAACCCTAACGACGACGGCCTCTACTACGGCCTTGCCGTCCACCCCAAAACCGGCGATGTCTACGTCTCCCGTGGCGCGCAGGATAAAGTCACCACCTACAGCATGAAGGACGGCCATCTCGCCGACGTCGGAACCCCGATCAGCCCGGAGCTTCCCGCCAGCCGAAATAAGCTTCCCTACCACTTCGCCGGCCTCGCCTTTAACTCCAATGGCTCACGCCTGATGGTCGTCAACAACCAGACCTCGCGGGCCACCGATTTCAAAGGTTCCGTCACCTTCTACAACTCCTCCACCGGCGAATCGCTTTTCGAGGTCCCCACCTCCGGCTTCCCCCTCGCATGCGCCTACCTCACCCTCGGCCCTTCCGCCGACAACAAAGCCTACGTCGGCTCTGAACGAGACGGAGTCGTTGACGTCGTCGACATACCCTCCCACACTGTCACCAAGAGCATTCGCACCGGCAACGCCCCCGTCGGCATGCTCCTCAGCAAGTGGCAGGACAAGCTCTACGTTGCCAATAGCGGAAGCGACACCATCAGCATCATCGACACCAAGACGGACAAGGTCATCGACACCATCACGGTTCGCCCGCCTGAGATGCGCGGGCTGCCCGGCGCTGGTCCCCTCGGCCTCGCCCTCTCCGATGACCAAAAAACGCTCTACGTCACTCTCGGCGACATGGAATCGCTCGCCGTCATCGACCTCGCCAAGCGCTCCCTGACCGGCTACGTCCCCACCGGATGGCTCCCCACCAGCGTGATCCAAAAGGGCGGAAACCTCCTCGTCACCTCGGCCAAAGGTATCCAGTCAAAGAACCCCAACGGGAAGCCCGTCGGCGACAAAGGCACCTACGTTCAGGACATCATCGCGGGCACCGTCACACACCAGATGACGCCCAAGAAGTCCAGCCTCAAGAAGTCCACTGCGCTCGTCATCGCCAACAACCGCATCAAGCCCGGCCTCAACAGCCCAATGGCAACCGAGCTGAAAAACCCCGGTATCAAGTACGTCATCTACGTCATCAAAGAAAACCGCACCTACGACAACGTCCTCGGCGATCTCACGCAAGGTAAGGGCGACCCGTCCCTCACCCTCTTTCCCCGCGCCGTCTCGCCTAACCAGCACGCCCTCGCCGAGCGATTCGTCCTCCTCGATAATTTCTATGTCTGCGCCGAAGTCAGCCAGGACGGCTGGCAATGGTCGATCAGCGGAATGGCCAGCCCCTACGGATCGCGCAACACGCCCTACAATTACAGCGGACGCGGGCGAAGCTACGACACCGAAGGCCAAAACAACGGCGAGCCGGTCGAGCTATTCGACATCAACAATGTCGCCAAACCCGCTGCCGGATACATCTGGGAAAACTGCGAAAAGTCGAAAGTCTCCTACCGAAACTACGGCATGTTCGTCCAGTTCATCGACCCGAGCGACAAGCGCAACACGCTCTACCCCGACGCCAAGGATAGCTTCCCCGTCATTAAGTCGCTACTTGATCACACCGACTCCAGCTTCCGTCACTTCGACAATATGTACGCCGATTCGCCGATCTACTCCGAGTATGGTTTCACGTTCAAGGGCCAGCTCAAAACGTACGGCGAGAACGAGATGACCAACCGCTTCGATGAGTGGAAGAAGGAGTTCGACGAGTACGTCGCTAAGGGCGAAATGCCGCGCTTCCAAAGCATTCGTCTTGGTAATGACCACACCATGGGCACCCGCTCCGGCGTCCCCACGCCCCAAAGCCTGGTCGCCGATAACGACTACGCCGTGGGCAAGCTCGTCGAAGCCGTTTCGCACAGCCCATTCTGGAAAGAAACCGCCATCTGCGTGCTGGAAGACGACGCCCAAGCTGGAATCGACCACATCGACGCTCACCGCTCTACCGCCTACGTCATCTCGCCGTACATCAAGAAAGGCACCATCGACAGCCGCTTCTACAATACCGATTCCATGCTCCGCACCATGGAAGTCCTGCTCGGAATGCCGCCTATGTCCCAGTATGACGCCGTCGCCAACCCGCTCCTCTGCTTCGGAACAACGGCCGACAACGACGAACCCTACACCGCCATCATGCCGTCTAAGGACATCGTCTGCCAGGTCAACACCAAAGCCGCGTACCGAAGCAAGGATAGCGAACGCATCCCCCGCTTCGCCGAAGAAAGCGAGATCGACGAAGAGCTGAACGACATTCTCTGGAAGTCAATCAAAGGCACCAACTCCCCAACTCCGAAACCTAGGTATAGCCTGCTTTCAACCAAGGACCGCGACTAAGAGAGCAACAGCCAACTGCAAGAGTCCAAGTTTTCTGCACTCTGCACTCTGCACTCTGCACTCTGCAAAAACCAAGATATCCCTTAGTAAAGAGTCGGTAAGCGAGGAGTGATCAAGCGAATGGGGCGTTAGCGGCATCCCGCTTCGCGGGACGAGGGATAGATTACAAATCCAAATCCCATAGCAAAGACCCGATTCATCGGGTCCGACCCGAACCCCGTCACGCCTTGTCACGCGCTCCTCTTACAATCCTCTTATGAAAGGATTGTCGCGGCGCAATTTCCTTGTTTCGGCAGGGTCGATATCTCTAGGATCGATGGTGCTCGGCGGCTGTGCCGGACTCTTCGCCACCTCCGGCGGAGCCGCCGGCAGCGGGACGCTCACCAAAATGACGTTCAACGGCACGGTCGCCATGCCAACCGGCGCCGATCCTGCCTCCCTCCTTCTGGTGGGTCCGAATGGCAAGACCGCAATCGCGTCCGGCGCGTTCCAACTAGTCGGCTTCCAGGACTTTCCCTCCCTCGTTTCCATCATCGAACCAGCATCGGGCAAGACCATCCTCCTCGGTATGCTTGATCCCGCCTCGACGACTCACGCAATCGACATCGGCAACTGCGCTGCAACCCTCCTCTTTCTTGCTCTGGGTGGTAGCCAACTCTTCGGTGACGAGCGCCAAGCCTTCTGGACCCAAGTAGCGGCAAATTCGTCTCTGTCGGCCCTAACCGCTGTTATTTCTGATCGTCTGGTCGCCGACCTCTACGCCTTTGAAAACAGCGATCCTCAGATTGTCCAGGCTCTGGACGATGCGGCGAACGCTTATGCTGGCGCAAGCTTTGCGCGCTCCCAGCGATCGTCGCCGAAAGCAAACCGCCTCGGTGATGCTGGACTTAAAATCACAGTCCAAGAAAGCCCTTCCGAAGGATTTGCCCTTGGCAACGGCAATAACGCCGGTCTCGTCATCGGAACCCAAACACGACGGGAAGGTATCGCCCGCTTGTATAACGTCGCCTACAACGACAGCACCGGTTCGTTTTTCGAGGTCGTTCCCGAACTCGTCGTCGGTAATCCCATCCGCCTCGCCCCCAACTCATCCTCCAACCTGATTCCCCTTAAATTGAACGTCGACCACCGCACCGAGCACTTCAGCGTCATCGGACTCTCGCCCGTGTTCGATTCCCCAGAGACTTTTGCCTTCACTGACCCCAAGCTTGAAGGCTACAAAGCCACTTGGCGAGCCGACCTCGTCCATCTCTACCGCCGCGCCGCCGTCGGCTTAGCCGCCAAGTGCTACCTCGAAGCTCTTGGCATGTCGGGAGTGACCGTCCCCTCCGATGCCCTCGATACAGCGGTTTCAAACCTGCAAAGTTTAGGCGGAGACGCCAACTCCCTGATTCAGACTTCAGGTGAGGGGTCGGGGCTATCGTCCCTCATCCAGACTTTTGCCCAGTTGGCTCGCTCCAGCGACACCGTCGCCCTTGATATTCTCGCCTCCATCGCTCCCATCGTCCAAACTTCGAACCCAGTTCTCTACTACGATCTCTCGCACCGCAACTACGTTTCCGAACAGCTTGTCGCCTTTCGCGGCAAGCTTCGCATGCTGGCCTTTACAGGTGCTTTGGCGCTGTCTCTCAAGCTTGGACCCGAGTACCGAGACCTTACCACCGGCGGCAACGCCGCCAAACTGTGGGCCGATTGTGGACTTGACGCCGTCCGCCTCGATCCCTCTGGTGGCACCTATCAGTCAGGCGTGAACCAAACGATTCATGCTATTGTCGATGGCGACGCGACGGGCCTTACCTACGCCTGGACGCTCGGTAGCGTCACTAATTCGATGCTTGACGACGGACATGGGAACACAGGTTTTATGTTCGAAACCGATCAGGCGATTGTTACATTCAAACCTGGCCCGACCTCGCTTGGCTTCGCCCAAATCAGCGTCATCGTCTACCGAGGAACCGGTCAAGACCGCGTCGAAGTAGGCCATGCGAACAGCATTCTTAACCGCCAAGGTTCGACCGACCTTGAGGTCTACACCTATGAGACCCCGTACACGGGCGGCATCACCACGTACCTCTACTTGATGGCTGTTGTGGACAAACCCAAGACAGCCGAAGGTGGAAACCACTATCAAGGCGGGACCTATGTCATCGATGTTTTATACCAAAACACGAGTGAGCCCTCCAAGAGCGGCACGGCCCACTACGTCTTCCCGATTGCGCCATACACCGGACTTCCTGCCGCCAACGACCGCCCCGAAGTCGCGGGAAGCAAAATCACTCCGACCGTTGCGCAGAAGACCAGTATTTGGGCTGGAGTCGACTTGTACGACCTGGGAGATCGACTGTGCATCATTAAGGCTCGGGGCCAGTACGATTCCAACACTTCGCAAGAGAACAAGGATGCCACATACGCAGCCGTTGCTTCAGATGATGTCTACACCCAGATCACAGGCGTATTTAATGGCACGGGCTAAACCTGTGCTCTGTGCTCTGTGCTCTGCACTCTGCAAAACAAAGATATCCCTTGGCGAAACAGCTCCCGACGGGTGCCAAGCGTAGGGCTGTAAGCCCGTTTCAGTTTAGCCCAGTCCGGAGAGCCGAAAATCGGCTCGAAGGGCTGGGTAATGATCCGAGCCAGTAAGAGTCCATGGAGCGAAGTCGAAGACCCGATTTATCGGGGCCAACTCAAAAAATATCTCTCCGACCAAACCTTCGCCAGAAAAGCGCCACCAAGATACTTCTCCGAATAGGGTCCGCCAGAAGGGTGCCAAAAAGGCACGCTTCTGGTGGAGAAGTCGGTGAGGTGTCGAAGACAGCGAACCGGATGAGGGGAACCCAACTCTCGTTGCGAAGCGGAGACCCCGATTCATCGGGGCCAACTCCCAATAAAACTGCCATAATCCAGAGGTCCATCCATGAGCCTCCTTCAGTACGTCGATCCACTCCAGGGAACCTATTCCCACTACCAATTCTCGACCGGCAACACCCTACCCATCATGGCGATGCCCTACGGAATGGCGCACTGGACCATCCAAACCGACAACGTCCGCGGCTGGTTCTTCAACCCCCTCACCCCAAAAATCCAAGGCATCCGATGCACCCACCAGCCCAGCCCTTGGATGGGCGACTACGGAGCCTTCACCGTCCTCCCCCAGGTCGGCAAACGACTCATTTCCTGCGGAAAACGCGCAACCGCCTTCCGCCTCGAAAAATCCACGATCAAGCCTCACCACATCGAGGTCGAACTCATCGGCTCCGGCACTAAACTCTCCGTCAGCCCAACCGTCCGAGGTGCCATCTTCCGATTCGATTTCTCCCAACGGGCCCACCGCCGGGTGATTTTTGAAGGCACAAAGGGCGAAACCCACTTCTCCCTCGAGGACGACAATCGCACCATCGTCGGCTACACGCGCGGCAACTCCGGCGGCGTCCCCGAAAACTTCGCGCACTACTTCGTGGCCGTGCTCGACGCCGACGTAACTTCCTCATCCGCTTTCAAGGACGACGAGTTCATCGAAGGTTCCACCGGTGACGCCATCGGCTTCTGCGTCGAACTCGCCGACGGTGACGCCCCCGTCTCCATGCGAGTCGCCACCTCGTTCATTTCTCTCGACCAAGCCAAGCTCAACCTCAAAGCCGAACTTGAAACTCAAACCTTCGACTCCGTCCTCGCCGATGCCGAAAATGAGTGGGAAAACCTTCTCGGCACCATCCAAGTTGAGTCTGACGACGTCGACCGCCTCCGAACGTTCTATTCCTGCTTCTACCGCACCAAGCTCTTCCCGCGCGTTTGGCACGAGATCGACGCCTCAGGCGAAATGGTCCACTTCAGCCCCTACGACGGCCAGGTCCACGACGGCCCGCTCTACGCCGACACCGGCTTCTGGGACACCTACCGCACCCTCTTCCCGCTCATGACCATCCTCGAACCCGACCGCCATTCCGAGGTCCTGCGCGGGTTCGTCAACGCCTATCACGAAAGCGGATGGCTACCCCAATGGCCCTCGCCTGGCCACCGAGTCTGCATGCCCGGCACCCACCTTGACGTCACCATCGCCGATTCCGTCGCCAAGGGCCTCACCGATTTTGACGTCGCCGCCGCCCTCGACGGCATGGTCCGCCACGCCGACAACCCGGTCGGCGACGGTCCCTACGGTGCCGGACGAGACAACATCGCCGAATACCTTCAGCACGGCTATGTCCTCGCCACCAGCCACGCCTCCGTCTCCCAATCCCTCGACTACGCCTACGACGACTGGTGCATCGGCCAAGTCGCCACCTACCTCGGCCAAAGCGACCTCGCCGACCGAATGAACGCCCGCGCCCTCAACTACCAAAAGCTGTGGGACCCATCCGTCGGCTTCATGCGAGCGCGCCACGCCGATGGCTCGTGGATGCAACCCTTCGACCAATTCGCCTGGGGCGGCCCCTACTGCGAAGGCGGCCCGTGGCAAAGCTCGTGGGCTATCCAGCATGACCCCAAGGGCCTCATGGACCTACTCGGCGGACCCGAAGCCCTCACTGCCAAGATGGACGAAATGCTATCTCTACCACCTCGCTTCGCGTGCGGCGGATACTCCCAAGAGATACATGAGATTACCGAGATGGCAGTGGCTGACTTCGGCCAATATGCCCATTCCAACCAGCCGGTCCACCACGTGCTCTTCTTGTACGCCGCGGCCGGACGCATGGACCGCCTGCAGTTCGAAACCCGACGCATCCTCGAGGAGTACTACCAGCCCACCACCCTCCCCGGCGACGAGGATAACGGCGAGATGTGCGCTTGGTACGTGCTCTGCACCCTCGGCTTCTACCCGTTCTGCCCCGGCCGCGCCGAATACATCCTCGCCTCCCCCCTCTTCCCCCGCGCGACTGTCTCCTTGCCCAACGGCAAATCCCTAACCGTCCTCGCCCACGGCTCAGGCCGCTACGTCTCGACGGTCAAGCTCAACGGCACCGAACTCCAAACCACCATCTCCCACCAAGACCTCGTCTCCGGAGGAACGCTCGAATTCACGATGTCCGATCGAAGCTAGAGGATCGAACAAAGGCTAAGATCTGGGTATAGGACGCGACCCCATTCCCCTCTCCCAATTCTTTGATTTGGGAGAGGGTGTCACCTGATTCGTGTCAGGTGACGGGTGAGGGCCAGTCCGCTAAATACTCAGCATTAAAGACTGTAAGACACGACCAACCAGAGCACCTCAATTAATAGGGAGGTCCGTAATGGGCCGAAGACGGAGGTGTCAATTTGCCAAATCACTATGCGAACTTGTGCGAGAACCCCCAACGCAAACACGCTACGAGACTGGTAACGGCTATTCCAAGAAGGGGCATGTGAAACAAAGCGCCAACGAGAAGGCCACAAATAGTAGCGACCAAAACCCTTAACACGAAGCCCAAACCGCGTTTCACTTTCGAACTCGCCCCCCTTGCAACTCAAATTGCCCAGCCAAACTCAAAGACAATTATAAGCCCCTCTGCACTCGCACTTGCCCTGAATCACTCAAACTCCTTCACCCCAACCGGACGCCCCAAGAAGTACCACAGCCAAAACGCGTAATAAGCCAAATACGCCCACGGCGACACCGCATGCCGATACACCAGCAGACACAGAGCCTGCGCCGTATACAGCGTCACCAGCTTGATCCACCAGATTAGCGGATACGCCACCAACGCAAACAGCCAACCCACGAACGGAATCAGGCTCAGATACCCCAGCACCATCACCGCCGACGACGGAAACTCGATCAGCAGGTTGCTGAGCACACCCACAAAAACGATCCGCCCGAACCACCATGCGCACAACGGCTCCGCCGCAACCGTCGCCACCAGCGACGCCATCACCACCGATCTCAGCTTCGGCATCGGCTCGGCCCGATGCCGGTCGAAATACATCAGCAGGAACCCCGACACCAGAAACGAAAGCTGAAACCCGGCCGTAAAGATGTCGCTTGGCACGAAGAACAGCCAGACCAATGCCGCCAAACAAAGCGACGACAAGCCGTCCGACGACCGCCGAAACAGGTACGCCGACGACCCCACCAGCCACATCAGCGAAGCCCGAACCGTCGGCGCGTGGAACCCGGTCAGACAGCAATAAATCATCAACAGCGCGGTGACCAAGCCAACCTGCCACGCCCGCCGCACTCCCAATCCGACCAGCAGAAACTGAAGCGCCGCCGCCAGCACAAACACATGCACGCCGCTCGCGCTCACCATGTGGAACGTCCCGTTGTACCGCAGGTCCGACTTCTCGTCCGAGCTCAAATCCGACGGAAAATTGAACGTCAGCGCCGTCACCCACGCCCCATCCTCGACTCCGAACACGTCGTTCACACCCGCGATCGCCCGCTTCTGTAACTGCACCAACGAGTCGAACACCGCCCACCGCGAAACCACCCGCACCTGGTCGGTCGTCAGGCTCCCCGACTTCGTGGCCGCCGCCATCCCCTGCACGTCCGCGACGGCAAATGGTGACAAAACCACCGACGGATCGACCCGCAAAACCCCCGTCCGAGCCTCCGCCCCCAACGTCCGAAATGAGTACACCGCCTTCCCTTTCTGGTAGTCGGGAAACGAGCGAATCTCAACCCGCTCATGAACCTCGCCCGCCGAAATCGGAGGCGCCGGCGTCCGCCATCCCACCAATAGCCCACCGACCAAGATGCCAAGGCTGACCGTCGCGATCCAATACCGCCGCACCGTCCACCCCGCCCCAACACCAACACACGAAAGCCAGGAAACCGCCGGAAAACTGATCCCGACCAACAGGCCAATGAAAAACACAAAGAGCGGCCGCCGCCTCAGCTCATTGAACACCCATTCCCCCTACACAAGAAGCCCGGACAACTTGCCTAATTGACACGATACACCTACGCATGACGAATAGTCCAATTCATATTGGGCTGACCATTCTGTGCAGGGTTGCCGACCACAAGGCACAGGATTCAGAGCCTGGCGGGCGAATTTGTAAGCAAAGAAGTTCACTTCACCGAAGAGTAATGCTCTTCACCAACCCTCGGCGCTGCGCCTGGCAGAGAGTACCAATTTAAGACCATCACAAATGACCTCAATATATTCTCGTCCGAAGATAGACACACATAGCTTATTAAGCTCAGCCGTAACTTCCACATCATAATTGGCAAGCCACTCAACTTCATCTAAGAACGACTCAAATACGGGGAGTTTCGCTAAAAAACGAATCTTATCTTCGCCTATCGACAAATAAGAACCATTCTCTCTCTCCATTGTGTCAAGAATCATACAACTATTTAGTAGGCAAAGAGTTGCGCGATTCTTATTCGCATTATCCTCTGGCGAAGATTTCTCTCTTCTTCTTGAGAAGCGCCACCTTGGTCTCATTGATTCATACGATTTCGCAGAGTAATTTTTTGCTAATATTCCAAAGCGACCGCTATATCTCATATTCTACTATTAAAAATCTAGCCAATCAGCACGGTAGGCGAGTTACTCGTGGTTCCGTTGGATACCAACGAGGTCATCCGATTCAGATCATCCCATGTATAGGTTATACCACTCGTTCCTGAACCTTTGGTCAAGCGATTGCCAAGGATATCATTGGTGTACCCACCGGTCACTCCTGGGCTAGCCGTCATGCGATTTAGATTGTCGTAAGACCACGTTCCTGAATTCGTCGAATCCGACGCTCGATTGCCCGCCGCATCATAGGTCCACGACGGCGTCGCGTTGGATAGTCCGTCCCCGTAGTTAGCACTTGTTAGGTAGTCCAAATTCGCATCGTATCCATAGGTTTCGGTTCGTTGGATGTTCCATGAGCCATTCGATACATTGTAATACTTGTTCTGCGCTGCATTCCTGCATCCTCTTTCGCCTTCCTCCTTCCGGCCCTTGCCAAGGAGTTTGGCGGACATGGTGCTCCGGCGGATGAAACGGCTACAGCGGACAGGTCAACCTCGGAGCTTCCTGCTTTCGCGCAAGCGCTACGGCGGACAAGTCGCACATGATCGGATGCCCGTCCGCCGAAGCCGGAGGCGAAGGAGGATACAGGCCACCCCTAGTTGTGAGTTTTACTCTGGAGTGGAGCGACATCCCGAAAGCCCCAAGCGCATCGGGACGCCTCCCTATTCGGCTCCAACACCTGGAATCTTCGACACGCAGTGGCTCGCCAGTCAAAGAAGTAGTTATTTAGCCCGCTTATCGTGGAGTCCTGATGTCAGTTGAGTCCACATTTCTCTAATCTCCAGGCCACTAGCGGGCCCATACTTTCTGCTCAAACTTATTATCAGAGGAAGGACAAAAAGTATGATCCAGCAAAGAACGTTACCGATCAAACCAAGCAGACCCGACCCAAACAGCATGACCAATGGACTTAGAATCGTCAAGGCCAGAATCAATAACCATAAACAAGTTACTCGAAAATAGCCTCGTATGGTAAAAGCCACGCTTAAGGCACCCGCAAGCAATAATACTGGTACTAATATTGAATCTGCAACCATGACAATGATGACATTCATGTTATCACACTTCTCTGCGAAATGGGAACATTATGAGTCAATTTCAGTTAAAATCAAAATGTCCGTGGAGATCAATGCGATTCTTTTCTAGCCTCACGGAGCGAGACTAGCATGATTTATACGTCCCTGAAGTACCAACGGTGCCTTACCTTTAGTCGCCTGATTCATTCGATAGCGAATACTTATGAAATAAGGATCATTCAGGCTCAAGGCTACTATATAACCGCACTAGTGATGCGAAGTACCAGCTTTTCAAAGTAAATACACTTTGGTACTCAGGCGATATTCCAAATCATTTGAAGATCCTTATTATGTCGCGTGGTCTACCTTCCTTGGCTTTGACCACCGAGTGATTCGAACTTATGATTGGCCCGTTTGTATCTTATGCATATTTTCACGCCATAGAACAAGATGTTCAACCAAACCATATCTCCTGTGAAAAGTCTCGTCAACTCAAAATGTCAGAAACGATCATTCAATAAACTCCATAGCGAATCTTTTCACTATGGATCATCTCCATTGGTCGCTAGTATTAGTAACCTAAGTGCCCCGTTAAATTCAGCGTAGAAATACATTACTATACAAGCAAGGCCACCGGCCGCACCTAGTACGACTCCAAAACAACCGAGCACTAGTCCAGGCAAATCACATGTGCCAACTGCGGCGATCACAGCAGCGATAGAGTAGTCCGTAATAGCGTTGCAAAGTTCACCAATCCCATACCACATGAGCATATCATGGATAGTCTCAGAAAAGATCCTATTACCTTCCCGCGTTTTTGGACAGTCGAGGCCCGCCTTAACACAAAGGTATTCGAGAAAGTGCAGAATCACTTGGATTAGTGCTTCACCCACAGTACTTTTGCCGCTTCCGTCCACACGATTCAGAGGGTCATTTTTGCAATAGCTGAACCAATTTGAAGTTTGTCGAGCAGTATCTTCGCTCACAAAGCGACCCACCTGGCAGTCAAAGTAACGAGCCTTCATGTAGATTAGACCAGATTCGTCGTCTTGCTTGTGACCGAGATTGGCGCAATATCGCCCCTTCTGATCACCAGAGGCTCCGCCTGAGCGCACCTGCCCCCAGGCATCGTAGGTTCGTTCGTCAGAAAGCGACCAAGACGAACCTGACTTCGACAGCATACCTATATTGTTGCCGTGAGCATCGTATAGTGGATAGGCGACTGTTGTTCCTGAACTGGTGGAACGGGATATGGCGTCGATGCCTCTGGCCCCAAGGGCGTTACGGGTTATGGCCGTGACTGAATAGGACACACCCCCATTGGTCGAATTCAGTTCGACATCTTCAATACCCATCTGGCCGTCGTAGCGATACTGCGTCATATCGCTATTGGTAGAACCGGCATGGCTTTCCTTTTGCACTCGAAGGCCGTCGGCTCGATACAAGTAATTGCTCGTAGTACCATTGGATACCAACGAGGTCAAGCGATTCAAGTCGTCCCACGAATACGTCGTAGCGGTCGTTCCAGAACCTTTTGTAAGGCGATTTCCGAAAATGTCGTTGGTATAACCTCCGGTCACTCCCGGCGAGGCCGTCATACGATTAAGATTGTCGTAAGACCACGTTCCCGAATTCGTCGAATCGGAGGCGCGATTACCCGCCGCATCATACGTCCAGGAAGGCGTCGCGTTGCTCAGTCCATCACCGTAGTTCGCCGAGGTCAGGTAGTCCAAGTTAGCGTCGTATCCGTAGGACTCCGTTCGTTGAAGGTTCCAACTTCCGCTACTGACATTATAGAACTTATTCTGGGTTTTGAGACCCCGTTTCAGACCGGTCGTCTCGTACACACACTCGTTGGCGCGGATAGGCGTGGAATCGTATGAACTCGTTCCCGGGTTGTAGGTATCCCACCAGTTGTAGACGCCAAGCGCCCGTCCTCCGCCGTCATAGCTATAGAATGTACGGCCCCGCGTCGCAGCTTTGTGGCTGCTGTCGTAGTACGAGGCGCCCCCACTCGGAGTCCAGGTTTGCGGCGTCATCGCGAAGGTTACTTGACGTGGTCGACCGGACGAATCCAAGGCATAGTGAAATTCCTCGGAAGTTGCGTTGCCGGTGCTGGCGTCTATATTCGTCAGCGCTTGGAATATACGGCTAGGTTGCTCGGCTCCGACATCCACATAATCGTGATACTGCCATTTCACCGTGTTCGAAAGTCCAAGTGCCGATTGAGTGACATACGTAGATGTGTCTCGGTCACCGGCCCAGTTGTAGGTGTACGACGTCGAATATGTGTCACTTCCATTGGTTTCGGTGACGCTCGTCGGCATTCCGATCGAGATCCCGGAAGACGAATATGTCATCGACTGGGACACCCCGCTAAGATTGTCGGTAAAGTTAAGAACCTGTCCGTTAGTGACGCCCGTCGTTCCATAGGTGTAGGTCACCACTGGCGTCGAGATCGAACCGTCGATCTTTTCGATGCTTTCAATTTGATCATCATCGTTGAGGTACGTCGTGTGGTACTCATTCCCTGAAGCGTCTTGAATTGTGACCCCCCTTCCCTTCGAATCATAAGCGAGAGTGTCGGTCGTTCGATTGATGCCTCCGTAGTCTTCTATGACTTCATTGGCTTGCCCCCAGCTTCCGTCGGTATCGGCCCCATAACTAGTGTGGGATCGGACGTAGGTATATGGGCTCGTCGACGTACTTTGAACCTTCCAGACATCAATTGCCCGTCCCTTACTATCGTAGTCGAACAGAACCGAGTAATCGCTAGGATCCGATACTTCTAGTTGATACCGCCACCATGTCGAAGAAGGTTGGCCCTGAACTACATAGTCGGGAGGCTGAATATTTGTGTTAACATTGATGTCTGCTCGTGCTTGATCGTAAACCCGATAGGTTTGCCCCTTTTTGCCTTGGGTTGCCTGATCATCATAGTAGTCCGTGTAGCTGAGTCGGCCATAGGAATCCTTAATGGCTTTTTGCTGATAGTACTTCTCGGCTCCCCAATAGGCGTAGGCCGTCGAGGTCGTCCGGTCGAGAACCATGCTGCTTCCGCTTCGCGTGTACTCAGAACCAACTTTTGTGAGCGGGTTGCCCATAAAGTTATAGGTATTCGTCGAAGTCGCGTAATTCGTCATCGCTGGACCATCGGGCGTTGGGCTGTAGGTACTGTGGAACCGGCTGGGCTGGTTCGAGTGATCGTACACCCGGTAGGTTTCCGTCATTAGGTTCTGGCTCGGCGTATCGTAGTCCTTTTGCCAGAGGTCGCTGAGGCCCGTAAAGACCACGTAGGTTGTGTTCGTTTGCCGCGCGATCACGCTGAACGTCGTTCCCGAAACGTTTTGAACAATTTCAAATCCGTGTATGAGGTTGTAGGGCCCCTGGCCGGCGGTACCGTCGTAATCGGTACCGGTGTAGTCGAACACATCGGTTACCGGGATGGTTTGGGTTGCGCCATCGAAGAGGAAGAAGTAGTCCGTCTTTACGCCGTTTGGCGCAATTTGGCGCCGAGCGGCGGGAGTCCAGCCATATCGAGGAACAAACTCCATGGTGTATGAGATAGACGTTGTCAGGCCGCGCAGATCCGTGATCGACGTCATCAGTCCGGTCGCGGCATCGGGACCATAGTTGTAGTTCTCGACCGCATTGCCGTAGCCGTAGGTTGTCGTCTTTCCTCCTGCTGATGTAAAGGATGTCAGGTATTCACTGCTGTAAGAATCGTAGCCATAAGTGACGGTACGAACTCCATCCGTGGCCGATGTAAGGCGATTACCCGTCCAGCCAAAGGTGATATGATGGCCGTTTGGCATTTGAACATCCGTGAGCGGACGCTCCTTAGTCGTGCCATTGGATTTCGTAAAATTGACCCAAGCCGTCGAGCTATAAGTGTAGGTGGTCTCGTTGCCATGCCGGTCGGTTGCCTTTGTAATTTTGAGCACATTGGATGGTTCACCAGTTGCCCCCGAATCATCATATGGTCGAGACGCCAAAAGCGAATGGTCTGGGTTTTCGTACCATCCTTCCTTTTGATACTCGTAAACCGTTCCCTCCGGGGTGTTGACGTAGTTGTGCGTCATGACCTGGTAGTTCACGCCGTCGATGACTTGGGTTTCGTACTCTGAATCGATCTTATTCTTGTCCCACGGCGGCGTGCTGAGAATTCCATCCGCGTCGCGCTGGATCGTCTCCTCCGTCCCCGCCGAGTCGGTTGCCATTACCGCCGTGACTGGCGAACTCGTTGAGGAGCCTCCACTGGTCCCGTTGCCGTACACCGCATTCGGGTCGATCTGCGCCGACGGACGTTCTTTGAAGTTCGTTGGCACCGAGCGAACGGGAGCGCTGCCCGACTTCATGATGCCTCCCGCCGTGCTCCGCACGTCGACCGACAGATTCCACCCTTTGCCCAGCGGACCCTCTTCCGCGTTGTTGGCACTATAGCTTCGCGTCACATTCACGGGAATGCCATAACCGTCCTTGAAGCTCAAGTCCGTCGCCGACATGGTAAAGTTCCCCGTCATCAGGTCGACGCCTTTGTACATCACATCCCACTTGTTTTGACCGGCCGCATACGGATTCTCGCCGGACTTGCCCTGCGCCGTCTTCATCGTCTTCGCGCTGAGGATCTTTGACGGCGTTGAATCCGGCGTGACCGGCGGCAACTGAGCCTTCACCCACGCCTTGGTATCCCGCACGGTCTTCGCCCAGGCAAGCCCAGGCACCAAGCAGAAGACAAGGGTAAACGTGCTGAAGACAGCGACGGATTTTCCAAACGGCGAGTTGATGCGAATCATAGTGAGTTTCCAGTTTGCGATTGGCAGTTGGCAGAAAAAGTGACGAAGTTGAAATTGTTCGTGATGGGCGACGCGCTAG
Organism: Armatimonadota bacterium; assembly: GCA_016125185.1. Classification (NCBI taxonomy): domain Bacteria; kingdom Bacillati; phylum Armatimonadota; species Armatimonadota bacterium. Next base: position 469,577 of record WGMG01000002.1, read on the forward strand.
AAGCTAGTTGCTGGCAACCGGAGCCTACTTCTTGGCTCCAAGTTTCACGTCCTCGTTTGTCAGAAGGCAGAAGGCAGAAAGCAGAAGGCCCGCAGCAGAATCCTGAATCCTGAAGCCTGCTCCTCACGACTTCCCTCCCGCTAGCGGCTTCTCGGGCTTGGTCGGCTCGGCGACCAGGTCAGCTTTCGGAAGCTCGAAGGCAAGTCCCATCGCCCGAAAGTCGGCGTTGTCGGGGGCAGGCAGGGATCGCCACACCTCGTTGTCATAGCGAGAATCGTAGACTCTCATCCGACCTTCCTTAATCTCCAGGACCGCCAAATAGTGGTCGTTCTGGAGCCAAACAAACGGTTTGGTCAGATGGCAGAAGTCCCGAGCGTTGAGCTCGACACCCACCGCTTCAAGGCCGATCGCGTCGCAACCCTTCTTGAGGCCTTCTAATGTGGTTCCGCTGTCCGTAGTCCCACACAGCTTGGCCAGCTCCTTATAGTCTTTTTGCGGTTGACCCAGGATTGGCAAAATCTTCTCTATGCACTTCGGACCACACACGCTCGTTTCGAACCGAATCCGCTTCTCTTGCGCCGCAATCCCGGCCTGTAGCCGAGCTTCATCTTCGGGAAGGTTTTTCCCGTGCAAACGCTCAAGGCGGCGGAAGCAAGCCGTGATCAACGGACTCTCCTTTCGTTCTTCCATGAACTGGCGATACTCCTTCTCCGCCTCGTCCTTCTTCCCTTCGGCGTCCACGCACACAATCGCTTGGTAGGCCGCTTGGTCGCTCAGCGTCCCGTAGTCGGGGTCCATCGCGTTCGTGCCTTTGTGCTTGTAGGCCGCTTCGACGAACTCCGCATGAGCCGCCCCAAAGTCCTTCTTTTTCGCCGCTTCGTAACCCTCCATGATTCGGGCTCGTGTCACCAGCGACTGCACTTCTTTATCGGAAGAGTTTTCGTTCTGAGCGATGAATTCTTTCGGAGCGTCTTTGACTTCGGACAACTCCTTCCTCGGTAGAGGCTTCGTCGCGTAGGCCGGCAAAGGATGGCCGTTGTTCTTGTGGGGAGCCAGCAAAACCACTCCTGCCGCGACGGCACCCAACGCGGCGACCGCGAATCCGACTTTCCAAGCCATCTTCATTACGGGTACTTCACCTTCCAAACTCGGGGCTGGCTGTCCGTGTAGGGATACACCTGGCCACTGACCGCTTCAAGCCATGTCGAACCGAAGTACTGCCACGTTTGGGCCGTTTCGTCCGTCTGACACAGAGCGAAGTTGCTCCACATACTGTTGTGGGTATTGTTCCCGTCTCCACCGTAAGCCGTCTGCCAAACTTCGCTGACCGGCGGCGTCTGCCAGTTGAGGAAGTTGTCGACGTCGGTCGAGCCCGGTGCCACCGTATAGTACGGCGCATTGATGAAGTCGCCCGCCGCCGTCTGTGTTCCGCCGGGATTAACCGTCCATCGACGAGTCCAGTTTGCGTTCAGACCTTGAGAAATGTACGTATCCGAGGAGGAAGGCCGAAACAAACCAATCGTGCCGGAGCTCACCGACGAACCGCCATGAAGCATCCTCGCACCGGTGTCGAAGCAAGTCAGACAAGCGTACAGATAGGTGGTCGCGTCTCCGGCTGTTGTCAATTGCAACTGTGTCCGCGCGGTGCCGCTCTGGTCATTCGCCGAGCTGTAGGACAAGTTCCCCACGAAATGCCCGCCATGAAAAATCCAGGGCTGGAACACGTTCGTCGTCAAGTCGGCGTTCGGATCACCCGGCAATTCGCCATCGATGTTCGCTTTTCCGAAGACCCGCCGCGAGTCCAGACTGATGGATGTCAGGTTGACTCGGTCAACCTCAAGTGCGATCTTGTACCAGTTCGAACCATAGGTCGTATTGTATGCAGGAGGGTTTGAGCCTGGAATTAGGTAGGTATAGGCCGTATCCTTTCGAACATAGAAGTTCAGACTTCCACTCGAAAGGGCCGCGTTCTGGTTACCAAGTTGAACGTAGGCTGGCCAGTCGGATAGCTGATTGACACCGCCATACCCAGGCGCGTCAGTCACCGCGCAGGCAACGTCTGACAGGAGGTTGTTGTTGGTGTCGTAAACTGGGGTGATGGTACTGGAGTAGATCGTCGGCAACGAACCACTGCTTCCTAGTTCAACTCCGCTGGGGACTGCGACACCAGTAATCAAAGAGTAGTCAGGACCATGCGGATTGCTGTTGTAAATGCAAGGACAAATGATCTTGAGGCGAACGACATGCCGATCTGACTGAGGTGAAACCAGGTTTCCACCCGACAGATACTGCGAAGGAGCGTGAAGCTTTTCCTCCAACTTCGTCAAGGTCACGTAAACAAGACTCGACCCTCCGCCGTCCCCGGCAGTCGCGCCAGTCGTCCCCGTCGTACTGGTCGTTGAAGTGCTGCTCGTTGTCGAAGTTGTACTGGTGGTCGATGTCGTACTAGTTGTCGAAGACGTACTCGTCGTTCCGCTCGTGACCTGCACACCCGTCGTACCCGCACCAGGCTGAGCGCTCGAAAAGAGAATTCCCGCTAAGAGAATCCCGACGACCGCCAGCGATTTCAAAGTTGTACTACCGCGTTCCAAAACAGTCCCTTAAACCCATTACGGGCCATTAGCTAGTAATCATACGCGACTTTTCAGAAATCAATAGTATGAATTTCGAACATATTTTGACCAATAAATCAACTTATCATAATTATCATGTATTTTTTATGGTTCAAAACGCGATTTAGGCGACAGGACATACTCTCTGAGAATTCCTGGAATTCTAGCAAAACCCTTAACCGTCCCTTCACATGTGCTGAAACGCCTTCATGGGACACGCAAGATTATTTAACCCTCGGGTTAATCTCGCCGAGCCATTTTGTGCCATTCCGCCCACCCAAACCCCGACCAAAATCTAACGCGATCTTGACACCCTCCAAACCGATCTTTTGTACTACGCGTGCGTAGTACACTCAGGACCGAACGGTCGCGACATATATGCTTAGGAGATACGCTTGGATTTTGGTGCCCCTCGTCATCCTCGGCGGGCTCATCGGCTGGCGGGTCAAGACCAAATCCGGCACGGACCAACAGCTTAAAGGAGGCATGCGCGGAGGAGGCGGCAAGGCCCAATCCGTCGAAGCCGTCGTCGCCGGACCAGCCACCATCGCTGGAACCATCATCGCCGCCGGAAGCCTCGACTCCCCCTACAAGGTCCAGCTCGCCCCCCGCACCGCCGGCAAAATCCTCAGCCTTAGCGTCCGCGAAGGCGACGCCGTCACCGCCGGTCAAACCCTGGTCAAAATCGACCCCGCTACCGCCATCGCCGGTCTAAACCAAGCCGAAGCCAACCTCGCCCAGGCCCAAGCCCGACTCGCCCAAGCCAAGATCGAGGCCGCCCCGAACTCCGCCTCCGTCTCCGGCCAGATCGACCAACAAGGCGCCGCCCTCAAAAGCTCCCAGGCCGAGCTCACCCAAACCCAAAAGACCGTCGATGCCAACATCAGCAGTCTCACCAGCGCCGTCAGCGACGCCCAGGCGAAGGTCGACACCGCCCAAGCAAGTCTCACCACCGCCAACGCCAATCTCGCCAAAGAAAAGTCCACCCGCGAAAACCTAAAAATCAAAGCCGACCGCGCCAAAGAGCTCCTCGATCAAGGCTATATCGCCCAAAAGGACTGGGAAGACGCCACCACCGCCCTCGACGTCCAAGACAAGCAAGTCCAAATCGCCATCGCCAACGTCGCCTCCGCCAAGCTCGCTGTCCAGACCGCAAAAAACCAGTCAACCCAAGCTCAAACCCAACTGGACATCGCCAAGACTAAGGGCAAAGCCGACATCGCCGCCGCGAAGGCCAAAGTCAATCAATCCCAATCCAGCCTCGCCGTTGCCAAGGCCAATAAGGCGATGAACCCTGCCTACGACGAAAACATCAAGGCCCTCTCCGCTGCCGTTGCCGTCACCCAGGCGCAGGTCGCCCAGGCCCGCGTCCTGGTCAGCGAGACCGATCTCAAAAGCTCCATCAACGGTGTCGTCACCGCCCGCAACGCCGACGAAGGGGCGCTCGCCTCCCCCGGCAACCCCGTACTCGTCATCCAGTCCCTCGATTGGCTGTTCTTCGTCGCCTCTATCCCCGTCGAGCAGGGCGACAAGGTCCATGTCGGCCAAAGCGCCACCATCCAGATGGAAGGCATCGGAAACAAAACGGTCCAAGGCTCAATCACGAGCATCAACCCCTCCGCCGACCCCGCCAGCCGCCAGATCGCCCTCCGCATCCGCGTCGAAAACCCCGATCACCGCCTTCGCCCCGGTATGTTCGGCAAAATCAACTTCCCCATCGATGCTCGCCGTGTCGAAGTCGCTCTCCCCAAAGAAGCCATCACCTACGGCGTCAACAAAACCACCGTCGCCGTGGTCGGAGACGACAATAAAATTCAAATTCGCAATGTCGTCCTCGGCGTTGCGGACGAAACCACCATCGAGATCAAGTCCGGTGTCAAAGCCGGCGAAAAGGTCGTCACCCTCAGCTACAACCCGCTGAAGGACGGCACCGAGGTCAAGATCGGCTCCGACAAAGCGGACAAAGGCGACAAACCCGACGACGGATCAAAGAAGCAGGGCCGAGGAAAGCGTGAATCTAGCTAAGTTCGCCGTTACTCGCCCCGTCGCGGTGACCATGCGCATCGCCAGCCTGGTCGTCCTCGGCTTCATCTGCCTTCTGCGACTCCCTATCGACCTGCTCCCTCGCATCGACATCCCCATCGTCGCCGTCTCCGTCAACTGGCCAAACACCTCGCCCGAGGAGATGGAGACCCAGATCACGCGTCCCATCGAGCAGGCTGTCGGCTCTCTTCGCGGCCTCAACATGGTCAGTTCCAGCTCGTCCCAGGGGAGCACCTTCGTCCGCGTCCAGCTCAACTACGGGGTCGATGTCGACGCCGCGTCGATCGACGTCATGCAGATGGTCCAGCGTGCCGTCGGCAGCTTCCCCAACGATCCAACGATCTCCCCGCCCCGCATCTTCAAGTTCGACCCGTCCACCTTGCCGATCCTCATGTACGGCATCCAGGGCCCCGACGAAGACCTGATCAAGCTTCGCTCCAAGATGATCAACGAGATCAGCCCGCAGATCGAAGCCGCCGACGGCGTGGCCGCCGTCAACATCTCTGGTGGTGAGGACCGCGCCATCATGGTCGAGGTCGATCCCGAAAAACTGAAGTCGCGCAACCTCTCCATCGCCCAGCTTTCCGCCAAGATCAGCGCCGAAAACATCAGCCTTCCCGCTGGCTCCGCCATTCAGGGCAAAACCCAATACACCATTCGAAGCGTCGGCTACTTCAAGAGCCTCGACGAGCTTCGCATGATGCCGATCGGAAGCTACAACGGCAACCTCGTCCGCCTCCAAGAGGTCGCCAACGTCCGCGACGCCAGCCAGGACATCCTCTCCTACACGCGCGTCAACGGCAAGCCCGCCCTCGTGATGACCGTCACGAAGCAAAACGACGCGAACACCGTCGAGACTTCCAAGAACGTCGAAAAGGTCCTCGCCGATATCGAGCATCGCGACCCGAGTTTGCACTTCGCCAAGGCGTACGATCAGGCCAAATTCATCTCCGATTCCGTCGACGACCTCTTCCACACCGCAGTCATCGGCGCAATCCTTGCCATCCTCATCATCACCTTCTTCCTCCGCAACCTCAAGAGCACCTTCGTCGTCGCCCTCTCGATCCCTATCTCGATCATCTCGACCTTCACCCTGCTCTACTTCTGCGGATTCACGCTCAATACCATTTCGCTCAGCGGACTAGCCCTCGCCTCCGGTCTCATCGTCGATGACGCTATCGTCGTGCTCGAAAACATCTATCGGCACATCGAAAAAGCCAAGCAGGGGCGCGTCGACGCCGCCATCTCCGGCACTCAAGAAATCCTTTCCGCCGTCTTCGCCTCCACGTTCACCATCATGATCGTCTTCCTCCCGCTTCTGCTCATCAAGGGCCAGTCGGGACAGATCTTCACCCAGTTCGCGCTCGTCATCATCTTCTCCCTCGCTGTCTCGCTTCTCGATGCAACCAGCATCGTCCCCATGCTCACCTCGCGCATGGTCAGCGAAGAGGAAGTGCTCGAAGAAGCCGACCCCGAAAACCATCCCCACAAAAAGGTCACGCCCGTCACGCGGTTCATGGATTGGGCCGGAACCGTCCTCCACCGCCTCGATTCAGCCTACCGGCGAGGATTGGAATGGACTCTCAGCCGACGCGGAACCGTACTTCTCATCGGCGGGCTCAGCGTCATTGGCGCACTCCTCATCTGGCCGATGGTCGGCAAAGAAAACTTCCCCAAGAGCGATAGCGGCAACCTCAACGTCCGTCTCCGACTCCCCATCGGCACCCCCGTCAACGTCACTGACGGCCTCGTCAAACAGATGGAAGCGATCATCCTTGCCGACAAGGACGTCGATGTCGTCATCGCTGGAGCCGGTGCAAACGTCGGTCTCCGCGGCGCCGGTGGTGGCGGACCCAATAACGGCTCTGCCACCGTCCAGCTCAAACTCAATCGCAAGTCCTCCACCGAAGAGGTCATCAAGCGGCTCCAGGGCAAGCTAGCCGTCCTCCCCGGTGTCCGCGCCCAGGTCTCGCCTCTCGACGTCGTTCAGAACATCCTCGGCAACAGCACCGGCTTCGGCGTCGATGTCTATGGCCAAGACCTCCCCTCTCTCACCGCCGCCGCCAAGATGGTGGAGGAAACCCTCAGCAAGGTTCCGGGCCTCCAAAACGTCGACGTCAGCGTTGACGACACCTTGCCGGAAATCGAGATGTCCGTCAACCGCGAAAAGGCTTCGACCTTAGGCGTCTCGTTCAACGACGTCGCCAGCGTCATCTCCAGTAGCACCAGCGGCAAACTCTCCAGCTACTACCAGGAGAAAGGCTTCCAATATCCGATTTACGTGCAGGTTCCTGAGGACAAGCGGCAGACCATCGAACAGCTCGAAAACCTGCCCGTCACCACTCAGAACGGAACCACCATCATCCTCGGCCAAGTCGCCAACGCCGCATACGGCATGGGCCCGACCCAGATTTCTCGTCAAAACCGACAGCGCGTCATCAGCGTGGGCGGTAACGTCCAAGACCGGTCGGATAGCGACGTCCAAGCCGACGCTCTTGCCGCCCTCGCCAAGCTCAAAATGCCCGAGGGCACCTACTACACCCTCGGCGTCCGCCAGCTTCAGCAGGGGCAGGAATACTCCGGTCTCGGCCTCGCCGTGGTCCTCGCTGTCGCACTCATCTACATGCTTCTCGCTGCACAGTTCGAGTCGTTCCTCTACCCGCTGGTCGTGCTCTTTTCGGTCCCGCTATGCGCCATCGGCTTTGTCCTCGCGCTCTTCCTCACTGACCGCGCCTTCGGCCTTACCGCCTTCATCGGCCTCCTCATGCTCGTCGGAATCTCGGTCAAAAACGGCATCTTGCTGGTGGATTACACCAACCAACTCCGCGCCCGTGGCATCGACCGTCACGATGCGCTTCTTACCGCAGGACCAACCCGTCTCCGCCCGATTCTCATGACCTCGCTCTGCGCGATCCTCGGCATGGCTCCGCTCGCTCTCGGAATCGGCACCGGCTCCGAACTCTACGTCCCGCTAGCTACTGCCGTCATGGGCGGCCTCGCAACCTCGACCATCCTCACCCTATTCGTCATCCCCGCCGTTTACACCATCTTCGACGACATCAAAGCCAAGTACTACGCGAGAAAAGAAGCGAAGTAAAACAGGCTTCAGGCTTCAGCAACAAAACTCTGATCACAGTTTACAGCTCTCGGTTCGCGGTTCTCGGCTAGAAGCTGGTGGCTAGAAGCTAAAAGCTCGCAGCTAAATCCTCACTGCCCATACGTCGTGTGATACCGATTCCACCACTTGTCCACTTCCGCCTGATCGATCGGCACCACCGACCCGATCTGCATCCCCAAGTGGACCGTCTTCGCCACATCCTCGACCATGATCGCCGCCTTCAGCGCTCCCGAAACCGACGTCCCCCACGCAAACACGCCGTGGTTGCCAAGCAAAATCGCCGGGCCGCGCCCGCGATACTTCAAAATCCCTTCGCCGATATGATCGCCTTCGTTGTCGATATACGGCGCGCACGGAATCTCGCCGCCAAATTCGTCCGAAATCGCCGTTAGACAACAAGGAATCGACTTATGCACCGCCGCAAACGCCGTCGCATAGTTGCTATGGGTGTGCACCACCGACCGCAATTCCGGCATGTTCCGATACAGGAACAGGTGATGCGGCAGGTCCACGCTCGGCTTCGCCTGGCCCGGCGCAACCTCGCCCGTCGCCAAGTCCACCGCCACCAGATTCTCCGGTGTGATCCGCTCGTAATCCATTCCGCTCGGCTTGATCACGACCTTTCCCGACACCGGGTCGTAGCCGCTCACATTACCCGAGTGCATCGTCACCAGACCCGCCTTCGGCAACATCTGGTTGCCCCAGCACACCTGCTCGCGAAGCAGATGAAGGCTCAACCAACCACCTCTCGGCGAATTTCCAACAGGTCCTTCATCACTCGGCTGAGGTCAGCCGTATGGCCGGCCACCCCAAACGAGTCGTGTAACAGCGAATAAAGCTCGTAGAGCCGGTTGTACACCGCTACGCCATCGGTCCTCGGCTGGTACACAACGTCCTTATAGCCGGTCATCACCTCTGCTGCCTCCAGCACCGAGCCGTGAACGCCCGCCGCAACCGACGCCATCACCGCCGAGCCTAAAGCACACGTCTGCGCCGACCGGCTAATCCGAATCGGTCGCCCCAGCACGTCGGAGTAGATCTGCATCGTCAGCGGGCTCTTCTCGCCAATCCCGCCGCACACCACGACCTCTTTCACCGCCACGCCATACTCCTCGATCCGCTCGATGATCTTCCGCGAACCGTACGCCGTCGCCTCGATCAGCGCTCGATAAATCTCTCCCGCCGTCGTATGCAGAGTCTGACCCACGATCACCCCCGTCAAAAGCGGGTCAACCAGAATCGTACGGTTGCCGTTATTCCAGTCCAGCGCCAACAGACCAGACTCGCCCGGCTTCAAGTCGTCCGCCTCGTCGGTCAAGCTATCATGTGAGCCGTTCCCGAGGTGCTCCACGCACCAATTGAACAGGTCACCGACCGCCGATTGCCCGGCCTCGATGCCCATAAAGCCCGGCACCACCGAGCCCGGCACGATGCCGCAGACGCCCGGAATGTCCGGCGTATCCGAGCCGCCGATCATGATGTCGCATGTGCTCGTGCCCATGATCTTCACGATCGTGCCCTCGCGGATGCCGCTTCCCACCGCGCCGAGGTGCGCATCGAACGCCCCCACCGCGACCGGAATCCCCGCCGGCAAGCCCGTCGCCTGCGCATGTTCGTCCAAAAGCTGTCCGGCCACCTGGTCGGCCGTCAAAGTCGTCTCATAAAGTCGGTCGCGCAAAGATGCCAAGTCCGGGTCGAGTTGGCTCAAAAACTCCTTCGAAGGCAGTCCGCCCCACTCCGTGTGGTACATCGCCTTGTGCCCCGCCGCACAGATACCTCGCGGAACATCCGATGGCTTCGACTTGCCAACCAGCCACGCTGGTACATAGTCCTGAAGCTCGACCCACGAATGCGCCGCCGCAAAAACGTCCGGCGCAACCCGCTTACAGCGCAGAATCTTCGACCAGAACCACTCCGAAGAGTACGTCCCGCCGCATTTCTTCAAGTACGGAAAGCTCTGCGCCTTCTGGGTAATCTCCGCCGCTTCTGCGTAGCCGGTGTGGTCCTTCCACAGCCAAGCCATCGCGTGCAGATTGCCCTTAAACTCCGGCTTCAGAGCCAGCGCGACGCCGTCCGCATCGACCGGGATCGGGGTTGAGCCCGTCGTATCCACGCCAATTCCCACGATCTGCGAAACGTCGAAACCAGCCGTCTTCTTCGCGTCCGCGATCGCCCCCTTCACCGACTCCACGAACCCCTTCAGGTAGTCCGCCGGGTTCTGCCGCGCAAGGTGCACGTCGTGATGGTCCTCGTGCACGCCCGCGTCGCCGGTCTCGTAGTTCCAAACGCTCGTGCCGATCTCCGCGCCGTTCGACGTATCAACCACCAGCGCCCGGACCGAGTTGGTGCCGTAGTCCACGCCAAGCGTGTACTTAGCCATGGTGGTAAACGCTCCAACCGAGGTAGTTGCTCATGGCCTCTTCGACCGAGTCGGCAACTTCGCTGAGGTTGAACGCAACGTGGTGCTCAAAACCGTTGTTGCAGATGAACTTGAGAAGGTCCTGCATCTCTGGAATCTCGACCACGCCAAATCCGCCAAACGTATTCAAAACGTCGTTGGTCAGTTGTCCCTGACCGACGTAAGCCTGAACCTCGCCGTAAACGTCGTCTGTCGAGACGCGGCAGTACGTGAATGCGCCCGTCTTCATCCGGCCCACAATCGTGCCGAACGTATTGTCCTTGCCGACCGTACCCGCGATGATCTCCTGGTAATCCATCTTCTGCTCGGCAAACACCGAGTTCGGCAGGTTCGAGCAGTGGAACACCACCGCCTTGTTCGGGTCGCCGCCGTAGTTATTGTTCCAGTCCAAAAGCGCCGAAGGCGTTCCCGAGGCCAACTGCATCGCGTACATCGAAACCGTGCCCGCCACGTCCGTCTCGCAGGCGCTAGCCCGAAGCGTGTCCGACATCATCGACATCAGCGTGCAAGGCACCACACCGTAAAACTCTTCCAGCGATGTCCAGCACTGGATCGCCGTCGCGTCGATCGCGTTATCCTTGGCCCAGGTGTCAATGGCCGCACCCAGTCGCGCCATCTTGTCCAGCGCCTCGGTCGGAATGCCCTCCGTCTTCGTATAGGCATGGATCGCCGCCAGTTTGTCCTTGACGGTAGGGTCAGCCGAAGTCAGCCGGTTCGCCCACCCCAACACTTCCGAAAGGTCGAGTGTCGCAACCGAAATGCCCGCGTTTTCGAACAGCTTCTCGCTATACCGAACCGTGTTGAACGCCCCCGGCCGCGCGCCGATTGCGCCGATGCGGCAGTTGCGCAGACCCTTCACCACGCGGCACACCGCGCCGAAGTTCTGCAGGTCCTTCTTAAAGGAATCGTTGGTCGGATCGACCGTGTGGAGCGTCGTCAAACTGTACTTAAAGCCGTACTGCCGCAGGTTGTTACAGCACGACATTTTGCCGCAGAAGCTGTCGCGTCGGTCTGCGATCGTCATGCGCTTCGCATCGTCGCCAAAGGCGTGAACGAGAATCGGAACGTTCAAACCCGCGAACTTCAGCGCGTTCACGATGCCGGTCTCTTCCCCAAAGTTGGGAAGCGTAATCAGAATGCCGTCGATCTGATCGCGATGTTGCTTGAACAAATCCGCACACGCTCGCGAGTCGGCAATGGATTCCACCGTACCAAACTGTCGAGCCGACTCGGGCAGGATCACGACGTCGAATCCCTGCTCCTCCAGAACTTGAAGAATCACCTTGCGTCCCGCTTCGCAAAGGTGGGTCGGGAAGAAACCGCGGTTTCCAATGATGACGCCTAGAGTTACTTTTTTCATCGTGCGTTTTTGTCCAGTCTTGAGATTTTAGATGATGGGAAGCGTCGCTTCCAGGTGTGGCGGCAAAAAGGTCGGTGCTGAGTGCCAACAGAGCACGGCGGCAGAACCACCCGCACCACGTCTCCGTCCACCGTACCCAGCAGGGTTTCCAGACGAACTGGTTTCTCGGTCACCGAATTCTGGGCATTAGGTCGGTCCGCCGCAAGAACCTGCCCCATGCAGTAAGGAGCCGGGATTTCGACTTCGATCGTTTCCGTCATGTGTCGATTAACCAGCGTGATCATCGCCATCGTCGCCGTCGCGCTGATCGCTGGCGTGCCGTTCGGCAACATCGGACCGCCTTCCACTTCCACTCGGTAGGCATCCCCGCCAATATGGCCCTGATTGAGCGAAAGCACGTGGTATGTCGGCGTCAGCCACATCGCCTCGCCGTCCGTCATGAGCGGCGCATGAAGCACATTCACGATCTGCGCGAGGTTCGCCATCGAAAGCGAAGAGCTTTGTCGATGGAACACTTCAAACCCGATCGCCGTCGCCACCGCGTCGCGCATCGTGCACGGCTGGGTGTAGTCGTTCGACTCCGTCGCCGAGCCACCCGGACCCCAGTTGCGAGCCTCCGAATGCCATACACCCCACTCATCCAGCGCAATCCCGACGTGCCGACGTCCGCCCGACGCCTCGTCCAAGAACTGCCGAGTCTCGATGATAAAGTCCTCCGTCTTGTCCGCCTCGTCGAGGAGAGCGTAATACTCGTCCTCAGAAAAGTCGGTCCCGTGCCCGCCGTTGATCCAGTACCGGTGGATCGAATAGTGGTCGACGAAGCCCAAATGGTTTCGGAGCTTATCGATGCACTGTCGATTCCAGTCCGTGTCGTGCCCACAGCACACCATCTCGATGGTCGGATCGACATGCTGGGCCATCAGCGAGTAGCGGCGATACTCCAGGGCATAGCTCTCCGCATCGTAGTTGCCGCCGCATCCCCAGTTCTCGTTGCCGATGCCCCACAGCTTCACGCCGTACGGCTCGTCTTGGCCGTTGGCTCGTCTCTGCTGGGCCAAAGCCGTCGGCAAAGCCGTATTGCAGTACTCGATCCAATGGCAAAGCTCCTCGGGCGAGCCCGAGCCCATGTTCCCTGCCAAATACGGTTCTGCGCCGATCAGCGCGCACAAAGTCAGGAACTCGTCCGTCCCCAACTCGTTGGTGTCCAAAACCTGAAGCCCGCACGACATTCCCAGCCGAATCGGACGATCGGCCCCAATCCCGTCCTTCCAGTGGTAGTGGTCGGCATAACAACCGCCCGGCCAACGGAGCATCGGCGTCGGCATATCCCGCAGCGCCTTTACCACATCTTTCCGAAAGCCCTCGATGTTAGGAATCGACGAGTTCTTGCCCACGAACAAACCGTCGTAGCAGCACCGCCCCAGGTGCTCGGCAAAATGACCATAGAGCCGAGGAGAAATTCGGCCATGGATTTCGTCTTGGAGGACGCGAAGGCGAGCAGTCATAACAATAGAATGTCCGCCGAGAGACTCGGCGGACAACAAAAAATCATTAAGTTATTGACCGTTGGATGCTCCGGGCATCGCGTTTCGGTTCATCGGCATATTGCCGGCTTGCTGGCCCATCTGCTGATTGCGGGCCTTTCGCGCACCTTCGAGCTTCTGCTCGTCGCTGAGTCCGCCTGGGTTCGGGTCGCAACCCGCCAAGACGATGGCCGCAAAGGTAACGGCGAGGAGGAACCAAGATTTCTTATCGAGTTTCATATTTTCTGATTGCTTGAATCGGTAAACGAGGCCTCCCACGGTTGCGAGAGGCCTCGTCGGCGTTGTCAGGAGGACAGTTCGTTAGATCTGGCTAACGTCGACGGTACCCCACGTATCCCAGTAGTTCGGGTTCACCAACGGATCGGTCATGCCGGTCGTGTTGGGAACGTCGCCGCATCCCGGATAGTGGCAGTGCACCGTACCGTAAATGCCGTAGTTTCGGTATTTGATCCCCGTTCGAACCATGTATTTAGCATGGCCGTCGCACCAAGCATAGTTGCCACCCTTGCCGAACGTTGCGCCGACCCAACTGATGTCGATGCCGTTCGCGATGTAAGGCTGCCCCAGCGGATAAAGCGGCGTCGGCTGGACGATCGCTTCGCGGGTCGTGGTGTTCTTGCTCTGCAGGTAGATCGTGTTGGCTGCGTCCGAGAACGACGTCATGCTGATGCCCAGCACCGCGCCGTTGGCCGCATAGCTTCCGTTTCCGGCGCCCGCCTTATCGCGGTAGCCGTAGTTGGGGTCTGGGTCGCGCGGTGCGCCCGGGCTGACGTAGAGCTGGAGGTTCTTAACGTACGGATACGTCTCTCGGCCCCAGTTCGGATATTCGGTCGGGTCCATAAAGCCCAGATCCTTGCCCGAACCGGCAAACCAATAAATCCAGCCATTGGGGTCGAGTCCCTGTCGCACGCTCATGTCGTCGTTGTCCGTGGCGTACATGATGAAGCTCAGGCCGTGCTGCTTAAGGTTGGAAAGGCAGGAGGCTTTTTTAGCGGCAACCTTGGCTTGAGCAAAGACGGGGAAGAGAATCGCGGCTAAAATTGCAATAATCGCAATGACCACGAGAAGTTCGATGAGTGTAAAGGCTCGTCTTCGAGTTTTCATGATTTCTCCTTCAAACGGTGAAGTGATGATGGCACTCTGCCATTGGGCAGACAAAGCTTCGTTGCAGAGTTGGAACCATTATATGATATGGTTATTCAAAAGTGGGAATATATTTGCACTTTTTTTCGAGACCATTCGAAATTTCGGATATAGGTACCCTATTCGAACTCAGAGTTTCCAAAGATGATCCTCCCTACCTTTGCTTTCCTAGCCTGCACCGCGTGCCAAAACGTGCCAAATTTTCTGAAATGGGCTCCCAAGCCCCCCATGGGCTGGAATAGCTGGGACTGCTACGGAACGTCCATCACTGAAGAACAGTTCCGCGCCAATGTCGAGGTCATGGCCGAAAAGCTGAAGCCCCACGGCTGGCAATACGCCGTCGTCGATATCCAATGGTACGAACCCAACGCCAAGGGCTTCGACTACAACCCCAAAGCCGTCCTCACCCTCGATGCCAACGGCCGCCTCCTGCCCGCGCCCAATCGCTTCCCTTCTGCCGCCGAAGGCCAAGGCTTCAAGCCCCTCGCCGACTGGGTCCACCGCCAGGGTCTCAAATTCGGTATCCATCTGATGCGCGGCATTCCCCGCCAAGCCGTCGAGAAAGACCTCCCGATCCTCGGCACCAAATTCAAAGCTTCCGAGATAGCCGACAAGGAACACGTCTGCCCCTGGAACCCCGACATGTACGGCGTCGACATGAGCAAGCCCGGCGCACAGGCGTACTACAACAGCGTCTTCGATCTCATCGCCTCGTGGGGCGTGGACTTCGTGAAGGTCGACGACCTCAGCCGCCCCTACCTCCAAAACATCCCCGAGGTCGAAGCCATTCGCAAGGCGATCGACCAGACCCACCGCAAAATCGTCCTCAGTCTCTCGCCGGGCGAGACCGATATCCAAGGTGCCCAGCATGTCATCACCCACGCCAACATGTGGCGCATCAGCGACGACTTTTGGGATAGCTGGCCAGCCCTTCTCGAACAGTTCGATCGCCTCGTCAAGTGGAACCAGTATCGCGGCCCCGGCCACTACCCGGACGCCGACATGCTTCCCCTCGGCAGCCTGCAACTCGATACTCGGAAAACCAATTTCACCAAGGACGAGCAATACACTCTGATGACCCTTTGGGCCATCGCCAAGTCGCCCCTGATGCTCGGTGCGAACATGACCAAGCTCGATCCGTTCACCGAGTCCCTGCTGACCAATGACGCCGTCCTCGATGTCAACCAAAACAGCATCGACAACCATCCGTTCTACTCCCAAGACAAAATCGTCGCTTGGACCGCTATCGACCCAAAAACCAAGGATCATTTCGTCGCTATCTTCAACGCTCAAGACCGCTTTGACCCCGCCCGCGGCGAGCTCATTTCCGAAGGTCCGGTCATCAATCGCCAGACCCCTGGCCAAGGTGCAAAAGTCCTCGCGAACCTCGAAGGCTTCTCTGCTATGGCCCTCGTCTTCACCGATGGCGGCGATGGCAACCGATGGGACCATGGCGTCTGGGTCGATCCAGTGGTCGACCTTGGTGAGAACATCCAACTTCACCTCGCCAAGACCAAGTGGGACACCGCCCAAGTCGGCTACGGTCAGATATCGACCACGGCCGCCGTCGGCGAAAAGCCGCTCGCCGTCGCTGGCAATCCAGTCACCGAAGGCATCTTCGCCCACGCGCCCTCCATCGTCACCTTCGACCTTCCCAAGGACGCCGAAACCTTCTCTGCCTTCGCCGCCCTCAACGATACGGCCATGCCGGAAAAAGAAGGCGGAACGATCCAACCGCTGGTCTTCGGGTTCAAGAAAGGTGGTCCCCACGAGCGCGACTCCTACGACATGAACTTTGACCTCAGCGCGGTGGGCGGCGCAGTCGGCAAAAAAGTCACCGATCTCTGGACTGGCAAAACCTGGACTCTGACCACTAAAACCACCCACCTCGATATCCCTTGGCACGGTTGCGTCCTCCTGCGAATATCAAAATGAAGGAGAATGCCGTCGAAGCCAATCGACGCATCGTACGTTGGACTCAAGAAATCGCGGATAGGCCCCGTTTTTCTCTCCTCCTAGGAGAGGACCCTCCCGTGACGTCAGAGGCTTGTCGTTAGACCCGTCGAGCATCGCAAAGGGAATGAAGCGAAGCTGAATCGGGGGGAAGAGGTGAGGTCGAGAATGCCCACCGACCTTAATCCGCAATCTCCTTTCTCAGAATGCGATTTC
Source organism: Armatimonadota bacterium (assembly GCA_016125185.1). Classification (NCBI taxonomy): domain Bacteria; kingdom Bacillati; phylum Armatimonadota; species Armatimonadota bacterium. The sequence goes on from WGMG01000002.1 coordinate 485,985, forward strand.
CAACCATTCGATCCCCCAGGTACCCTCGAAAGGTGATCACGCGCCGTGAGATTCTCAAAACCACCGGCACCGCCGCCTTGGCAACCAACCCTCTCATGAGAGCCCTGGCCTCAACTCCGTTCGAATCCGGCGCGATGCGATGCATCAACGTCGTCAACTTCATTCGCGAAATCGAGCCGCGATTCAAGATGGACATGATGCTCCCAGTCACCAGCCAAATGGAGCTGATCCTCAAACACGGCCTCCCGGCTACATGGCTCCTTCAATTCGACGCGCTGGTCTCCGGTCCCTTCGTGCCCTACCTGAAAGAGCATATGGGCAAGAACCACGAGGTCGGCTTCTGGTTCGAGATGAACGAGAAGCACGTCAAAGCCGCCGGAGTCGAGTGGCGCGGTCGCCCCGGCTACGAGTGGGACCATCTGCCGCTGGTCGCCTTCACCATCGGCTACACCAAGGACGAGCGCATCAAACTCGCCGACACCGCGATGAACCGCTTTAAAGAAATCTGGGGGCACTATCCCAAGTCGATTGCTAGTTGGAATCTCGACTCCTTCACCCTTCAACACCTCACCGAGAAGTACGGCGTGGATGCCTATGCCGTCTGTCGCGACCAAATCGCCACCGACGGCTTCACCATTTGGGGCGCGCCCATCGCGGGCTACTACCCCAGCAAGCTCAACTGCTGGAGCCCTGCTCTCGAAAAGAAAAACCAGATCGCAACGCCGATCTTCCGCATGCTCGGCCAAGACCCGGTTTACTACTACGAACGCTCGTACCCGCTCCCGGACGGACGACGCATCGGCGAGCCGGACACGATGGAACCGGCGTGGACCTCGGGTCGATCCAAGCACTTCGTCGAAGGCTTCCTCCACATGATCGCCGACGAACAAACCGGCCGCTTCGCCTATTGCCAAATGGGCCAAGAAAATACCTTCCCCTGGGACCAGCAGAAGGACGGCTATCCGATGCAGATGGAAGCCCTCGCCGCCCTCGCCAAAACCGGAAAAGTGCACGTCGAGACGATGGGCGAGACCGGACGTCGATTCAAAAAAGCATTCTCACAAACGCCTGTCCAGACACAGGTCCAACTCGAAGACCCCTTCGAGAACACCAACCCCTCCGAAGGCTCAATTTGGTACCAAAGCCGCTTTTACCGCGCGAACCTCCACCTGAAAGGAGACCTTCCCTACTTGCGAGACATCACGGTCTATAGTGACGAGTTTCCTCAGCCCTTCTTGGACAAGGCAACTCGCCTCAATGACGTCGAGCAGAAAATGCCTCCCGTGCTCGACGGCTATCACTGGCGGCGCGACCAGCATCCCGCCGAGGAGCCTTGGGCTGGCGCTTTGTTCCGTATCGGCGAAACCTTAATTCGAGCAACCGGCGCACCCAAGATCGTCGAGCATGGCTCAGGTATGACCGTGGAACTGCCCGTCCAAGGCGGCAAGACGCTTCGAATTCAGTTCGAAGAGAAGAGGATGACCGCCGAACTGGATGGCGAGGAGTTGAACATCGCATTCCGATGGGATTTGGCTAAATCCAGCCTCGTGGGAATCCACGCTCGTGAGGCGAGATACGAATGGCAGGGTCAGTCGTATGCGATGAAAGTACGCCAAGGTGCAATAGTCGGCAAGCTTTCCGAATGGGAAGTTCGATCCGAAAAGAATAGGATCGAACTCTTTCTCGCCCAAAGTTAGGAACAAATCCATTCCCCCTCAAGCGTGAGGGGGTCGGTGAGTGTTTCGAAGAACTGGGTATTGGCCGAACCTAAACCGCAAATGTCGCCGCGCAGAACGACAGCGGAGGCAACTTCACCGTCGCCTTGCCGTTGGCAATGCTCACCTCGGCAAAGTCAACCGCCGTAATCTGGTTCGGATTGTCGAACGTGTTCTCCGCTCGCGGATCGGTTCCATGCACGATCTCCGCGTTCAACAGCTTCGTAACGGCTCGGTCGCTCAGATCGACGGTCACCTCGAGCGGCTGAGACACGTCTCGGTTGGTCAGGAACACGCTTAGTTCATTCCTATTCAGAATCGCGCTCGTATCCAGCGTGTTCACGTAGCCATACTTCTTCGACTCGTAACCATCACCTTCCACACGGACTTGCAATGAAACGCCCTCGCGCCGCTTAGCCATCATTTCGATGGGATAGAAGATCGTCTGGAATACGAGGTCGTCGCCGCGGGTCAGGAGCGGCGCGATGACGTTCACGATCTGGGCGATGTTGGCGATCTTCACCGTATCCGCGTGGCGAATGAAGCTGTTGAGAAAGCCCGCTGCGATCAGCGCATCTTCCAGGTTATAGACCTCTTCCAACAACGGAGGGGCGACCTTGGCTCGCCCGTCGAGATGGTCGCCGCTTCGAGCGCGGTACCAAACGTTCCATTCGTCGAAGCTCAGCCCAATTCGCTTCTTAGTCTTCTTCGTCTTCTGCACCGCATGGCACACCGCCGCCGTCGCCTCGATTTGGTCGTCGATGCTGTTCGTCACCGCCAAGAAGTTCGGCGTATCGTGCTCGTGGTTCTCCACGTAGCGGTGCACGCTGATGTAGTCCACGTAGTCGCGGCAATGCTCCAGAACCTTGCGGTCCCACTCCAAGTACGTCGGCAGATCGATGGCGCACGATCCGCACACCACCAACTCGATATTGGGGTCGCACATGCGCATCATGTTCGCCGTCTGCTGGGCGTTAATGGCATAGGTCTCCGCCGGCACATGGCCGATCTGCCAAGGGCCGTCCATCTCGTTGCCCAGGCACCACAGCTTCACGTCGAAAGGCTGTTCATACCCATGCTCGCGTCGCAGATCGGCGTACTTGGTACCTTCGTCGATGTTGCAATATTCCAGCCAGTTGCGAGCCTCCTCCGGTGTTCCAGTGCCCAGGTTGACGGCCATCATCGGCGTCCAACCCATCCGCTTCGAAAGTTCCAAAAATTCATTCGGGCCGAACTGGTTTGTCTCGATGCTTTGCCAAGCCAAGTCACGGGTTCGCGGCCGACTCTCGCGCGGACCCACCGCATCCATCCAATGGTAGCCGCTTACAAAGTTACCGCCCGGATAGCGCATCGCCGTAAACCGGAGCCGTCGCAAAGCGTCCAGCACGTCGGTTCGGCAACCCATGTCGTCGGCATGCTGGCTCGAAGGGTCGTAGACGCCTTCATACACGGCGCGGCCAAGATGCTCCAAAAATCCGCCGAAGATGCGGGGATCGACAACGTCGACGGTGAAGCGAGAATGCAGGTGAAGGGTGGACTTTTTCATGGTCTAGTCTTTCAATCCCGTGGCAGACATGCTGTCCACGATCTGTTTCTGGAAGATGAGAAAAATGAGCATCAGCGGCAACGATGCCATCGTGCCGATAGCGAGGGTCTTGCCATATTCGGTCAAGTACGACGACTGATACATGGCGATGCCGACAGGCAAGGTGTAGTTCCGCACCGAATCCATAAACACCAACGGCCCGACGTAGTCGTTCCAAGACCCGATGAAGGTAAACACGCCAAGCGTCGCTAATGCAGGAGCAACCAGTGGGAGCGTCACCCGCGAGTAAACGCCAGCCGGTGAGCAACCGTCGATCAGCGCGGCCTCCTCGATGGCGGTCGGAACCGCGCGCATGAACTGGCAAAGCATGAACACCCCAAATCCGCCTGCCGTGGCCGGGACGATCAGCGCGAGCGGCGTGTCCAACCAGTGGAGCTTGCTGAGGATATAGTAGACCGGCACGAGGAAGAGCTGGCCTGGGATCATCATCGAGAAAACCACGACCGTCAGGAAAGTCCGCCCGCCTGGCACCTTCAGCCGCGTGATCGCATACGCCGCCATCGACGAGAACAGAAGCACCAGCAACGTCACGCAACACGACACGAAGATGCTGTTCATCAGCCACCGACCAAACGGCGCTTCTTCCGCCCAGCCCAAGACGTTGCGGTAGTTCTCTAACGTCCAAATCTTGGGGATCGGCGACGACGGATTCAGCACGTCCGCCTCCCGCTTGAATGAGGTCAGGATCATCAGAACGATGGGCGAAAGAAAGATGATCGCCACCGCCGTCATCACGGCCGAGGTCGCCAGCCTCCAAAGCTTCAACGTCGGCCTCCCGTGTTATTCCCCTCACCCGGTTCGTACCTCACCGACCTCTCCATCCGGAGAGGTATCCCAGTTCCTACCATCTCAGCATCGAAACCCGCTTCCATCGGCCTGACAGAACCGTGTCGTATGGGATTCTCCAGGACTCTATCTATCTGTCGGCTCTGACCAGGCGACCTACCCGGTTCGTACCTCACCCTCCACTTCGTGAACCCTCTCTCCATCTGGAGAGGCACCTTGGGTTCGCATAAGGCGTCGAGAGGTCTTTGGCATGAGGGTGCAAAATCTGTTCTAATGTCGCGTTGACGAGGGCAGATCATGAATGCATCGACACGGATACCTCTCCGGATGGAGAGGTCGGTGAGCCAGCAAGGATCGACTTTCTGCGACCACTCCTGCTTTGGCGAACCGGGTGAGGCGAACCTCGCAACCGTTGTAAAACCCCGCCCCAGCGCATCAGGCAAATAACTTTGGTTACGCATGAGCGTTCCTCCGCATCAGCGCAAATTGGATCAAACCGAACACCATCGTGATGGCCGCAAGCACCCAACTGATCGACGCCGCGTAACCCAATCGGTAGTTCTGGAACGCCGTCTCATAGATGTACTGCACCACGCCGCGAGTCGAAAGCTCCGGTCCGCCGTTCGTCAGCAAGGACGCCTGCGGGAACATCTGGAACGCGGCAATCGTGCTCGTCAAGACTACGAACAACAACACTGGCTTTAGGAGCGGAAAAGTGACGTGCCGGAACAGTTGCCAAACGCCCGCACCGTCGAGCGCCGCCGCCTCGAAGTACATCTTCGGAATCTGTTGGAGCGAAGTCAAGATGATGATCGAGGTTCCGCCCGCCGTCCACCAAAGCGCCATCATCGCGATGCTCGGCATCGCCAGCGCCTTGTCTGAGAGCCACGGAATCGGGTCATGGTGAAGTTGCTTCAGAACATAGTTGAAGAAGCCGAACTCGAGGTTGTAGAACCATTGCCAGATGATCGCCGTCACCGCAATCGTGAACATGCCGGGTAGGAAAATCAACGCGCGAATCATGTTTCGCCCCTTCGACATCGCGTTCAACCCAAGGGCGATGGCCAGAGAAGTGATCACCGCGCACGGCACCATCCAAACGACGTAGCGTGTCGTCGCTACCAACGCCTGCCAAAAGTAGGTGTCGCCGAACATTTCCTTGTAGTTCTGGGCACCGATAAACCGCGTGGTCTCCTTCGACGTCAGGTCGAACTGCATGACCGAAAGCACCCCGGCGACGATGATCGGCAAGGCCAAAAATACGAAGAATGCCGCCCCGTACGGCACCAAAAACAGGTAGCCCGTCCGCGCCGTCTGCTTCTTGTAGGTCACTGTTGCACCCCTTGGCGCAACTCCCGCGCTCGCCTCTCGGTCGCTTCATCCCGGTCCATCGCCTTTTGGGAGTTGGCGTTGGCAATGTCGAGAGCTTCCTTGGCTGTCGTCCGTCCGCGAATCACCTTCTCGACAGCCAGGTTGATTTCGACACCCATCTCGAATAGCGTCGTGATCCTGGGCATGTACTTCATGTACGGAATCTGCTTGGAGAACGCGTACTGCACCTGCATCGACTTGAACTCCGGTGTATTGCGCACGCTCAGCCGCGCCGGAACCTGGCCCGCTGCCGCCCACTTGATGCTGTTCTTAGAAAGGAATCGGATGAATCGCTCGACCGCTTCGCGCTGTTTCGGGTTCAGGTTCGGACGAATGCAAAGCGTGTGCGAGTCGGCCAGCGTTCCCGGGTGGTTGCCGATGGTGGGTATCGGTGCGCCGACGTAGTTCATGCCTTCCAGCCGAAGCAGGTCGCCAAGCATGTAAACGCCTTCCCAAACCATGCCGACTTTTTGCTGGCGGAAGCCCACCCAGCCAAGCTGGTTATCGGGCGGAGGAATGAGCTTCTCCTTGTCGTGAAGCGAGCCCAAAAACTCCAGCGCCTTGACGTTATTTGGGTTGTTGAGGTCACACTTCCCATTCTCGTCGAGGAACCGACCATCGAACTGCGGCAGGAGCGACATGAAGTTGTTTTGCCAAGCCGTGAGGGCGAAGCCGTAGGTGTCGGGGTGCTCGCTGTTCGGCGGATTCATCATCGCATGCGCCGCCCGAAGGAATTCTTCCTTGGTCTGCGGCGGCCGCGCAGAGCCGTCCGGGTTCACCATTCCGATCTTCTTTAGCATGTCCGCGTTGCAGTACATGCCCTGCGGGTGGATATCCAGCGGTACCGAAAAGTGCTTCCCGTCGAAAATCGTCTGATCCAGAACGTACGGGTCGAAGTCGTTCGCGGGGATCGCGTCGGGCCCCTCAAACAGCGACGTTTCGTCGGCCAGGACACCCGCGCGGTGCATGCGCGTCAAGGCGCTGGCGTGGACCACGAATACCTCTGGCCCGCGGCCATCGAGCCCGGAAACCATGACTTTGTTGTAGTACAGAGCCCATGGGATGCGCTGCATCGTGACCTCCACGTCCGGGTTCTCCTGGTTGAACTCGCGGATCATACGGAGCATGACCACGCCGTCCGGCCCGGTGAAGCCGTTCCAAAAACTGATTTCCGTCTTATGCGAAAGCGACGTTCCGCACAAAAAATCGCCCCGGAGGAAGCCGAGGACGACGCAGATGGCCACCAACAGAATTAAAGATGCTTTCGTGCTCACTTTAGGTCGCTCCGCACGCCGCGGATGACCATTCCCTGCTGGTTCCTCCCGACGTAGTAATTCCCCTTATATTCCAGTTGGACCGCATCTGTCCAGTATTCGCCCGGAGAATTGAACTTAGGCCACCGCAGGGTGAGCATTTTCCCGTCCAAAGACCACTTTCCGTCTTCGCGAGAGGTCTTGATCGTCCCGTCGGCGCGGAACTCCACTTCGTCGGCATCGGTAAAGTCGGCTTGGTGGATCCACTTGCCCACCATCGACTTCTGCTCCTTTAAGTGAATGGTATTCAGGTATTCCACCGGCAGACCGGGCAACGGCCAGCCGTCCTTCGACCATAGAACCTCGCGCACCTGGAGGCGTGGCAAGCCCCACTTGTCGCCCACCCAGAACCGGCGACCGTCATAATAGTGGTAGCTCATCAGCCAGCGGCCGTCGCTATGGTGCAGGATTTCGCAGTGCCCTGGCGAGAACATCGGCGGCGAGGTCTTGAGAAAGTTGACGTGCCCGCCGTCCGTCATCGTGGTGCCATTGGCGTCCACAAAGGGTCCGTCGGGAGTCTTTGACCGCCCGACCATGATCTGATAGGTACTGCGTACGCCTTGGGCCGCAAGACCGTACGACACAAACAGATAGTAGTAGCCGTCGCGGTAGCATTGCGCGGCTCCCTCGAGCGCGTTCTCTCGGCTCGATTTGTTGTTCGCCACCGGAGCAGGCTTCGCGCCGTCCTTGATCTTGCCCGTTTCGGGGTCGAGTTCAACCACGTAAAGGCCCGAATAATACGAACCGAAGTACAGCCAGTGCCGCCCCGCTTCGTCAATCTTGACGTCGGGATCGATGCAGTTGTAGTGATCGCCGTTCGCCTTCGAGCTTTCGATGACTTTGCCGTGATCGACCCAGCCGTCGTGCGGCTTTTCCGGGTCGAAGTGGTCGTTTTGCAGGAAGCCGATGACCGAGTCATTGCCACCAAAATACCGACTGGCGCAGTAGTAAACGCAGACTGACTTGCCCACCTGAACCGCGTCCGGTGCCCAGATAGAACGATGCTCGGGAATCAGCTTTTTCAGCCAGTCCGGCGCTTCGGGGATGATCGGCCCCCAGACCTTCCACGTCTTGAAGTCTTTGGTGGACTTCATCACGCCGAAGCCGTTTCCGCTGGTACTGAGGCAGAAAACCTGCCCGCCCAGATCGATGATCATCGGGTCGTGAGTGTTCTCCGAGTGCTCGGCGTACGCGCCGTCCCCCGGAAAAATCGACCAATTATCGTCGGGGCGTTGCATGGGCAACCCCGTGGCGATAGCGTGAATGGCAAGCGCAGCGATGAGCATGACCTGTAGAGTTCATCATTGACCTACAATGAAGCGTCTCCCGATTATACGATACATCATAGCTAATCGGGAATAAGTATGTCGATTTTTACAGGAATCAGAAGACGGAGATCAGAGCACAGCTATTCCGTGACTCTAGTGGCCCGTATAGCCGAAGGCTATGCGGGAAATCGACAAAGCCGCTGAAGCCTCGTGAGGCTCATTTCGCCGGAGGCTTCTTCACGTTCTCAGGCAAATCCCCGCCTCGCGTGGAGTGATGAATTCGCAGAAGCAAATCCTGTTCAAACGAGCCGAACCCTTTGCCGAAAAGCGTAAAGCCGCCCTGGTTGGCGTCTTCCGGCTTGATACCAATTCGAATCCGGGTCGCCTGCCACGGTTGAACATTCAGATCGGCGATCGACACGTTCGAAAGCTTTTGGTCATCGACGTAGGTTCCTTCGTTGTTGATCCGCCACGCCTTCAGGAAGCCGTGCTGGTTCATGTAGTCGGCCCACCAAGACGGGTTCAATCGACCCTTTTCGCCACCTGGGTCACCGGGCGAAATCCAGGTCCCGACCTCCACATCGTTGATCCAGATGGTGATGTCCGACGGATAGTCGTTCGCGTAGCCCGGCGCTTCCGAAGCCACCTCGGCGATGAACTCGATTGACTCGATGAAGCTCGTCACCGGCAACGAGTTCGGGAACTTGTACTCGACAAAGCCGCCGCCGGACCATAGAATTTCGGCGCGAGCCCGATCAGGGAAAGAAAACGCCAAGGGGTCATCGATGACGCCGACCAAACGGTCGCGGGTCGCGAGGCCGCACGTCGGCACGACTTCGGCCTTGGTGTACATCCCAACTGGCACCTCGATCTCGATGACGTAGTCCTTTTCCTTCGCCTTGCCGCTCATATCTACAATGAGTCGGTCGTGCACTTTTCGGCACCGCTTCTGCATGCCTTGCGCGCCACTCAGGTAGTCGCTGATGACCAATCCGGCCTCTTCGAGAATCTGGATATGCTTGGTGATGCTCGGCTGAGCTAGGCCCAGCGCGACGCTGAGCTCGTTGATGTTCATGTCCCTTTCGCCCAGCATTTCCATGATTCGCGCCCGGGACTCCGAGGCTAGGGCTCGAAAGATGGCGACACTTTCGGCGGCCGACAAATCGCTGATGTGATAGGGCATGGACTACGTTATCCGGGAGAGATTAAGTCAATTATATCTCGTTGACCATTTGCCCGGATGCGAGGGGTATGGTCAACTGACCGATGCAATTTAGCGAATTCGAAACAATCGTCATCGGATCGGGAATCGTGGGCCTCTCGACCGCCGTCGAAGCCGCCTACAATCTGCCCAATCAGGTCGCCTGCATCGACGCCCACGGAGTCGCTAATCCGCTCAGTGCCAGCGGCGATGGGCTCCGTTTGTTTCGTCTCAGCTATTTCGAACATGCTTCCTACGTGCCGCTTCTCCGCGAGGCGATCGAGGCTTGGCGGAGCCTTGACGAGGACCTCTATGTTCCGGTCGGTGGACTCTATGCCGGCCCCGCCGACAGCGTGCTCGTCACCGGGTCGCTGGAAAGCGCCCTAGAGCACGAAATCCAATATGAACTTCTGACCTCCGCCGAGGTCCGTTCGCGCTATCCCCAGTTCGACTTGCCCAAGGAGTACGTCGGCTTTTTGGAGGCCGATGGCGGCTATATTCGCGCCGCAAAGGCCACCCGCGCCATGGCCGCGAAGGCTGAACGGCTCGGCGTCCAAGTGATCGTCGATCAAGCGTTCTCCATTTCTCCGATTGGTCATCGCTGGGAGGTTTCAACTGCCAACGGCCTTTACTTCTGCGATCGGCTGATCGTCGCCGCTGGAGCGGCAACCGTCGACCTAATCCCTTCCCTTCGCCGGTATGTAGACCGTGAACCCCATTTGGTGGCATGGTTCGATTCGCCCGACTGGACCGGACTGCCTGGCTTTGGCATTATGAACGAAGAAGAGGAAATGCTCTACGGGTTCCCGGCAGTGGACGATGTGCCCGGTGTCAAGGTTGGAGGGCATCACCGCTTTTCGAGTGAATCCCTCTCGCAGCAAGAACGTGGTTTGTGCGAACTTACCCAGAGGTTTTTGCCCACGCTCTCAAAGTCTGTATGCCATCGCCGCACTTGTGACTATGACTCCTCGCCAGATGGACACTTCATCATCGGTGAACTAGAGCCTGGCCTGACCGTTGCGTGCGGGTTTAGCGGTCACGGATTCAAATTTGGTTCGATCATTGGCAGGGTCATCCTCGATTCCACGGTGGAATTCGAAGATGACCTTTCCTTTCTCGACGTCGCGCGCTTTACTTCGACCAGCGGATTGACTTAATTTCAAATCCGCGCAGGACGGGGTTAAAGGCGTTCAATCGGTCTTCCAGGAAGTTGACCTCGTTCACCTTCTTACCGCTGAACACCGTCTGCACCCCGAGTTTGGTCGCATCCGGTCCACAGCTATAAAGCCGGGCGATCGGGTCGTTCGAGCCTTCCGCCAGCTTCAGGCCGTACGAGATCGCCGACGGATCGTCCATCGACAACGCGCTCCACTCCAGCGGAGCCGCGCCTTTGGCATCGAAAGGCACCGTCGCACACAGCAGAGGCTGGTTAAGGTCGTAACCGGCCCGCGTCACGTCGGCCCATGTCTCATCGTCGCCCTTCGGACGAATCGAGTAATGCCAGGTGTGGTGGCCGGGGTTCGGCTCGGGATCGGGTTCGTAACTGCTTCGGATCAAGGTCATCGTCAGCGTGTTGCCGGTCGCTTCATAGCCGTACTTGCAATCGTTCAAGATGGCGAGATCGCCCAGAGCCCCCCACTTCAGCGCCGGATACTCTTTGCCGTCGGCCGGTCGCTCCAGGTACCCGAACGGCACGTCGTATTCGGCCTTCGGGCTATCGCCCTCGACATCGAACGCCACTCGTAGCATTGGGTTATCGGTGCTCGAACTACCGACGTTGTGCCAATCGCAATCGACGGTCACTGGAATCTCGGTCGCACCATCGCGAAAAGCGAACTTTTGAATTACAGTGGTGGCCGTTCCAGGACGATTCACGCTGTCCATCGCATAGTACATGGTCACGTCGAGTCCGTCTTTATGCTTGGTAACTTCATACCGTTCTGGTTTCCAAGTTTCAGACTTAGCGATGCCCTGAATCACCCACGCCGTCATGCCTCCCGGTCGTTCGTAGTCCAACCGGAGTTGACCAACATTCTTAAAAGTCTTCCCGCGGAAAGTCAACTCGCTAAAGCCACCATGAACCCCATCGATCTTGGCATGCAGGCCATCGCCTAGGACGTCTTCACCACTCAGATTGACCGTCTTCATGGTGTCGGGCAATCCGTTTTTCACCTGGAAGACTTTGTAGCCGAAGCTCGGCACGTCGCCCGCATAGAATCGGATTCGATGCGTGATTCGGTCGAGCACTTCGACCGGATAAGAGGTTCCATCGGGTCCGTACGCGACGAGTTGATCGAGGTCCATGTTCTGCCCGTTCCAGCCGCTCGGCACCGCCAGCGTCTCGACCCAGCCGCTTCGCTTCCAACCCAGCGGGTTGGCGACGACGAAGCTCATACCTCCCGTCTTCGGTGTGACCCGGAGCGAAAGAAGCTCCATCGCCTTCGTGATCGTCTCATTGCTGTCGGCGATCGCGCGTCCGAGCGTCACCTTCGTGTTCTCGTACGGCGCGTGGATGCCGCTACCCGGGAGCGTATCGTGGTGGTGGTTGAAGCAGATATCTTCCCACGATTTGCGGAACTGTGCATGAGGGTAGGCAAAGCCGAACTGATTCGCCATGACCGCTACCGCCTCGGCCGTCGCCGTCGTGTTCTCGGCCTCTCGGTTGAGCTGTTTGACCTCGCTGTGTGTGGTGTAGCATCCGTCGAATACCGGGTTCAGCTCTTCGTTGATGACGGGAATCTTCTTCAGGTCATACGTTTCCAGCTTCTTGAAGAACTGGGTGGCGGTGCTGAACTTGATCGGCGGAAGGTCCTTGTTGGACATCATCTTCATCGCCTCTTGGATCATTTCGCGGCTGGGTCCGCCGCCGTGGTTGCCCACGCCGTACACCATCAGCGCGTCCTTGCTACCCGTGTTGTTCTCGAAGTCCAACATCTCCTGGAACTGCTTGTACGAGATATCGCTGTTGTACCAAGACCCGCTCGCCGGTTCGTCGAAAGCCAGCACCTTGGTGCCATCCAGCGCCTGCCACCAAAACAGCGGCTTGCCCTTTCCGCCTCGGCAGAAGTAGTAGTACTTACAGCCGCCCATCTTCAAAATCTGCGGCATCTGGATGGTGTGGCCAAAGGTGTCTGGCTCCCAGCCCACGACCGCCGTCTTGCCGAAATTCTCCTTGAAATACGTTTGGCCATACAGGAACTGCATGGCGTGAGATTCGGGCGAAATCATGTTCGTATCGCCTTCGCACACGCGTCCGCCGACGATCTCCCATTGGCCCTTCTTCACCTTCGCTTGGACCTTCTTAAACAGGTCCGGGTAGGCGTCCTGCACCGCTTTGTAGATGACCGATGAGCTCTGGCTGAATGTGAAGCCCGGGAACTCGTCCATGAACTTGACCGCCTGATTGAAAGTGTCGTGGCTCGCGACGATGCCCTCTTGCCACTCCCACAGCCACTGGAGGTCGATGTGCGCGTGGCCCACCAGGTGTCCGGTGTACTTCTGCATTTCGGGGTGGGCGTGCTCCATCGCCTGGCTGGTCATATGGAGCGCGGCCTCGATCTGCTGGGGCGTCACGTTGTCGCTGGCATAGAGCGCATCGAGGTACTGGCGCGTCTGGTCGAGGTGCTGCCGAGTGTGGATGTCCATCGGCTTATCCTTTAGGTACTTCTCGACGATGCCAAGCTCTTGGTCGATCGCTTCAAGCGCCTGCTTCTTCGACGCCTGCTCCATCGTCGCGGCGATGATCGGTTCCAGGTCTTTACCGGGCTGAATATCCGCTCGGTCCACGATGCGCCAGGCTGGGAACTTCGAATAGCCTGCGGCGGTGTCGAGCTTGGCGACCTTCGGTCGTCCGCCTTCGTAGATCACGTCCACCGTGCCGTCCGGGTGGGTGACCTTCACGTTGTCGACCACCATCATGTAGCGTCCGTATGGATCGCCTTCAAAGTTGAGGTTCCACGCCACCGACGTCTTGCCGCTCAGCTTGTCCAGCGGAATCTCGCGGTGGAGCCAGTGACCCTTTGCCTCGTCGAGCACCGTATCGCCGTGCGCTCGATGTCCGCTGGTGTCGTTCACATTCGAGTCGCGAAGCGGGTCGCCGGAGTCAACGTCGATGTCGATCGCGCCCTTGGCCACCGGATTCTGAGGGTCAAGGAAGATGTCGTACGTGAACTTGTCGCCTTTCTTGAAGGTGACCTTGGCGTCGGAAATCGTGTAGTAGGTGTACCAGTTGCTGTCGCCCTTGGCCAGGTTCCGGCTGACGAACATCAGGCATTCGTCTTTGTCGATTGTGATGAGGGATGCGAGGGCGGCGACCAGCATAAGGTCTATTTTAGCCTTTGGCCGTTAGTTGTCAGTCCTTTGGTTTTGGGTTTTGGCCGTAATCCGTGGGTGACTTGAGCGAAGCAGGCGGTCACGCCTTCCCTGATAGTTACCGTGGCGATCTATGACCACGGAGTGGTCACGGAACTTAGCGCGGGATCGAAGACCCCGGGAATAGGCCGTTGACCAACAGCGACCCCGGAGGGCGTCGCGGAGAACTCGGATAACATGAACTTCTCATGCCATCGACTTATTTAAGTCTGAATGCACACATCGTCTTTGCCACCAAGCGCCGAGACTTGCTTCTTAACCGCGATTCCCTCGAACAAACGCACGCGTACGTCGGCGGCATCATTCGCAAGCTCGGCGTTGTTCCGGTTCAGATTGGGGGCATCGAGGACCATATTCATCTCCTGGTCGGACTTAAGGCTAATCATTGCATCGCTGACATAGTTCGCGAGGTCAAGAAGCGCTCGACCTTATGGATTCGAGAGGCAAACCCGGATTTTGAGTGGCAGATCGGATATGCGGCGCTTTCGGTCAGCCCCGAACGGATGGCCGGAGTCATTAAGTACATCGCCAACCAACGAGAACATCACCACACAATGTCATTCGAAGAGGAAAGGGAAATGTTGCTGAAGATGGCGGGCCTTGAATATCATGCGGAGGAACAAGAGTAGTTTTCCGCGACGCCCTCCGGGGTCGCAACGCTTGTGATGGCCCATACCCGGGGTCTTCGACCCCGCGCTAAGTTCCGTGACCCTTCCAGGGTCATCCACGGCTCCCGATAACGCTTCCAAACCTAAGGTGTTCGACAACCCAAATGCCCTTCGGATGGAGGGGGCCGGTGAACAAAGTGAACCGGGGGAGTGCGAACCGACCATTCGCCGGTGACTCCCTCGGTAAGAATTACAAAAGCTAATAGCCGCCGCTAGTGCGTCACCGCACCATCGCACGCCGGTCCGACCGTCCGAGCAAACTTCGCCAACGCGCCCTTCGTATACCGCGGCGCCAAAGGTTTCCAATCCTTCTTCCGCTCGGCCAACACTTCATCCGAAACATGCACGGTTAGCTCGAACTTCTCGGCATCGACCGTGATCGAGTCGCCATCCTGAACCAGCGCAATCGTGCCGCCTTCGGACGCCTCGGGGCACACGTGCCCGACCATCAGCCCCTTGGTCGCGCCGCTGAACCGCCCATCGGTCAGCAGAGCCACGTCGTTGCCCAGGCCCTGACCCACGATCGCCGCCGTCACGCCAAGCATTTCGCGCATTCCCGGACCGCCCTTCGGACCTTCGTTTCGAATCACCACAACGTCGCCCTTCTCAATCCTGCGCGCCTGGACCGCCGCCATCGCCTCCTGCTCGGAATCGAAAACCTTCGCCGGGCCAGTATGCGCTAGCTTCTTCACGCCCGCCGTCTTGATCACTCCGCCCTGGGTCGCCAAATTGCCAAAAACGGCCACCAGGCCCCCGGTTGGCGAGACCGCGTTGTCCTTCGTCCGAACCACGAGTTGGTCGGTCGGGACCACCACGTCTTTCAGGTTCTCAGCCATCGTCTTACCCGTCACCGTCATACAGTCGCCATGCAGGCATCCGGCATCCAACAGCGCCTTCAGCACCGCCGGAACGCCGCCCGCCTTATGCAGGTCCAACATCACGTACTTGCCGCCCGGTCGCAGGTCGGCCAGGATCGGCGTTCGCTGACTGATCTCGTGGATGTCCTTCAACGTCAGAGAAATGCCAAGCTCGTTGGCGATCGCCGGAAGGTGCAAGGCGATGTTCGTCGATCCGCCCGTCGCCGCGCCGACCATCACCGCGTTCTCCAGCGACTTGCGCGTGATGATCTGGCTGGGCAGGATGCCATTCTCCAGCAGGTTCATCATCGCATCGCCAATGCGGCCAAAAAACTCGTCGCGCTTGCCATCCGGGTCCTCGGCGGGGGGGCTCGAGGAACCCGGCAACGCCATCCCTAGCGCCTCGGCAACGCAGGCCATCGTGTTGGCAGTGTACTGACCGCCGCACGCGCCCGCTCCGGGGCAAACCGCGCACTCCACCGCGTGGAGTTCCTTTGAATCGATCGTTCCGGCCGCATAAGCTCCTGCGGCTTCAAATGCGTCCTGAATCGTGACATCCTTACCATGCAATCGACCAGGAAGGATCGTTCCACCGTAGAGGAAGATCGACGGCACATCGAGCCGCGCCATCACCATCAGCATGCCCGGCAAGCTCTTATCACACCCCGCCACGCCGACGAGCGCGTCGTAACAGTGGCCCCGCATCATCAACTCCACCGAGTCGGCGATGACTTCACGGCTGACCAGCGAGGCGCGCATGCCCTCATGCCCCATCGCGATGCCGTCGGCGACCGAAATCGTGTTAAATCGCCGGGTTGTCGCCCCCCGCTTGGTAACCTCCTCCGCGATCCGAATCCCCTGGGCGTCCAGGTTTACGTTGCACGGCGTGCTCTCGCTCCACACGGTCGCGACACCGACCCACGACTGGGTCATGTCCTTGTCGCCCAGCCCCATGGCGCGGAGCATGGCTCGGTTGGCCGTCTTATCGGCGCCTTCGGTGATGGTTCGAGATTTTTGGCGGGGATCGAATGGTTTGCTCATGGTTCGTGTTTTGGATAGTATTTTAAATCGTATGTCGTTGTGCTCAGGCGACTCCCCTCACCCGGTTCATCTCGTTCCTTGTTCACCAGGCGACAGGCTCAAAAGGTCCTGAAACGGGAAGCCTCCTTGAGTACGAGAACACTTGGGAAATTGACGGCCGAAAGGTGCCTCTTCGGATGGAGAGGCCGGTAAGCCGCTCAACATATTTTGTTGTTCAACCCGCTTTGAGCGGCGAACCGGGTGAGGGGAACACGACGATATCTCAAAGCCTTTCGTCACAAGAATAGCCTCAACGCCAAGTTTTCCGTCTCTTCCGAATAGTCGTACCCAAGTTGGGTTAAGAACCGCTGAAAGTCGTCTTCCGTAGCCGCCGGGACCTGGATTCCGCACAGAACTCGACCCTTGTCGGCGCCATGGTTCCGATAGTGGAACATCGAGATGTTCCAACTCTGCCCAAGACTATTCAGGAAGTTCAGCAGAGCCCCCGGGCGCTCGGGAAAATCGAAGTGAAATAGCCGCTCGTCGGTGGCGTGCGCGCTCTTGCCGCCCACCATGTGCCGAACGTGCGTCTTGGCGATCTCGTTTGTGGTCAGATCGAACGCCTCGAACCCTTTCGCCGACAGCTCAGCAAGGATCGTCTCTACCTCGCCTGCCGACTTAGTGTGCAAGCCCACGAAGATGATCGCGTCGTCGGCATCGCCCATCCGATAGTTGAATTCGGTGATGCTCCGGTTGCCCAAGGTCTCGCAAAGCTGGCGAAAACTCCCCGGGCGCTCGGGAATGCGCACAGCCAAAATCGCCTCGGAATGCTCGCCCAGAGCCGCCCTCTCCGAAATATGGCGCAGACGGTCGAAGTTCACATTCGCACCGCACGCCACCGCCGCGAGCCTCGCACCCTGCAAACCGTTTCGCTCGGCAAATTCCTTCAGGCCCGCGATCGCCAACGCTCCCGCTGGCTCCAAAACCGCCCGCCGATCTTCAAAAACGTCCTTGACGGCGGCGCAGATCGCGTCGTTGGTGACCACGATCACCTCGTCCACCCAGTCTTTCGCGATCCGAAAAGTCTCGGCTCCGACCTGCTTCACGGCCACGCCGTCAGCAAAGATGCCCACTCGGTCGAGCATCACGCGCTCGCCCGCTCGGAGGGACAGGAACATCGCGTCCGAGTCTTCCGGCTCAACCCCAATGACCTTGATTCCAGGCCTCAACTGCTTGAGCGCGAGGGCAATCCCCGAGATCAGTCCGCCACCGCCAATGGCGACAAAGACGGCCTCGCAATCCTTGGGAAGCTGTTCGTCGAGTTCCAATCCGATCGTCCCCTGGCCCGCGATCACGTCGGGGTCGTCGTAAGGGTGGACAAAAACAAAGTTATGCTCGGATTCCAGTTCGCGAGCGTGGGCATAGGCGTCATCGTAGGTGTCGCCATGCTTCACCAGCGTCGCCCCCAGCGCCTCGATGGCTCGGGTCTTCACCTCGGGCGTGGTGACCGGCACCACGATGGTGGCCGAACACGAGAGTTGCCGCGCGGCAAGAGCCACGCCTTGCGCATGGTTGCCCGCGCTCGCCGCCACCACCCCTCGCCGAAGCTGGGCGGGCGATAGTCGCGACATCGCGGCGTAAGCCCCGCGAAGCTTAAAACTAAACACCGGCTGGAGATCTTCCCGCTTGAGGAAGACCTCGCAACCGGTCCGCTGAGAGATCACAGGAGCGCATTCCAGCGGAGATTTGATCGCGACGTTGTACACGGCTGACGACCGTATCCGTTGCAGATACTCGGCAGGTGTCAGATGATCCAGTGTCGCAGGATTGGTCATTTCTTTCTT
Source organism: Armatimonadota bacterium (assembly GCA_016125185.1). NCBI lineage: Bacteria > Bacillati > Armatimonadota > Armatimonadota bacterium. Next base: position 504,005 of record WGMG01000002.1, read on the forward strand.
TGGGCGTCCCTCATCAGGAGCTTTTCTTCACTTCGCTCGGTCGCCTCACCCGGTTCACTCGCACCTCGTTCACCGGCCCTTCTATGGATTCCAAATCCAGAGACCTCTCCGAATGGAGAGAGGGTCCACGAAGTGGAGGGTGAGGAACGAACCGGGGGATTGATGAGAGCCCTCATGTCAGTCGAGCCCCTTCCTATTTCGCGTTGATGAACGGCATCATGCCGCGAAGCTTCTTGCCCACTTCCTCGATCGAATGCGACTGCTCCGAAGCCCGAATCGCGTCCATCTTCGGACGACCGTTCTCGTTCTCCTTCACCCATTCGTCGGCAAACTTGCCGCTCTGGATGTCGGCCAAAAGCTCCTTCATCGCCGCCTTGCTTTGGTCGTTGATGACCTTCGGTCCGGCCACATAGTCGCCCCACTCGGCGGTGTCGCTGACACTGTACCGCATGTAGTTGAGGCCGCCTTCGTACAGCAGATCGACGATCAGCTTAGTCTCGTGCAGACACTCGAAGTACGCCGCCTCGGGCTGATAACCGGCTTCCACCAGCGTCTCATAGCCAGCCTTGATCAGCGCCGAAAGGCCGCCGCAAAGCACAGCTTGCTCACCGAACAGGTCGGTTTCGGTCTCTTCCTTGAACGTCGTTTCGAGGATTCCAGCCGCCGCCGAGCCGATTCCCCAACCGTAGCTGAGGGCGATCTGCTTCGCTTTGCCGGTCGCGTCTTGGTAGACAGCGATCAGCGCGGGCATGCCGTTTCCGCTCACGAACTCGGCACGGAGCCGGTGGCCAGGGCCCTTCGGAGCGATCATGGCAACGTTGATGTTCGCCGGCGGGGTGATGCGTCCAAAGTGGACGTTGAATCCGTGTGCGAACAACAGCGTCTGGCCGTCCCGCAGGTTCGGCGCAACGTGGTCGTTGTAGATCGCCGCCATCGGCACATCCGGGGTGCAGAACATCAGCACATCGGCCCACTTCGTCGCGTCCGCAACGGTCAGAACCTCAAGCCCGTCGGCCTCCGCCTTCGCCCAGCTCTTGCTCCCTTCGTACAGCGCGACCTTCACGTCGGCGCCGTTGTCCTTCAGGTTCAGCGCGTGAGCGTGGCCTTGGCTTCCGTAGCCGATGATGGCTACCTTGAGCGATTTGATGAGGTCGGTGTCGACGTTTTGCGTGTAATAGATAGTTGCCATGGTTTAGTTGCTCACCCGAATCGCGACAAGGCCGCTGCGGACGATTTGCGTGATCCCGATCGGATTGAGAAGGGCCACGACTTGGTCGATTCGGCTGGGCTCAGCCGTGACTTGAAGAGTGATGCTATTGGGTTCCAGGTGGACCACTTCGCAGTGCATCACCTGGGCGATGTCCAGGATCGCGCGGCGTGACTCCACGTCGGCTTGCACCTGGATGAACGCCAACTCGCGCTGGACCGACTGATTGCTGTTCAGATCCTGAACCTCGATCACGTCGATGCACTTATCGAGCTGGCGGACGCACTGCCGAAGGTCGTGGTCGTCGCCTTGGACCACCATCGTGACCCGCGAGAGGCCGTCCTGTTCGCAGTCGCCCGCGTTCATGCTAGCCAGCGAGAACATGCGTCGGCGGAACAGCGACGAGAGGCGGTTCAACGTGCCCGATTCGTTGTGTACGAGCGCGGTGATCGTGTGCAGTCGGGTGCTCACTGAGTGGCCTCCGCCATCGCCGGTTGGCTCAGAGCCGGGTCGGTGATAATGTTGTCATTCGAAGCGCCAGCGGCGACCATCGGGAAGACGTTCTCTTCCATCTCGACGAGGAATTCGCACAGCACCGGCCCCTTGGCCGCGCGCGCCTTTTCGATCGTCGATTCGACCTCGGCTCGCGAGGAGCATCGGAAGAAGGTGACGCCGTACGCTTCGGCCAGCTTGGCGTAGTCGGGGTTGCCCATCGACACGTGGCTGTAGCGATTGTCGTAGAACAGCTCCTGCCACTGTCGAACCATGCCGAGGAAGCCGTTGTTGATGAGGCAGATTTTGATGTCCAGGTGGTTTTCGACTGCAGTCTGAAGCTCCTGCAGAGTCATCTGGAAACCACCGTCGCCAACGACGGCCCACACTTCCTCGCCAGGATGCGCAAACGCTGCGCCCATCGCCGCCGGGAAGCCGAAGCCCATCGTGCCAAGGCCGCCGCTCGTCATCATCTGGTACGGTCGCCGGAACTTGTAAACCTGCGCCGTCCACATCTGGTGCTGGCCGACATCGGTGCTGACGTACGCGTCGCTGTTCGAAAGCTCGTTGAGCTTATCGAGCACGTGCCGCGCCACAAACTTCTTGCTGTCTGGGATCACGATCGGGTTGGCTCGTTGCCACTCGCGAATCATGCCCCACCATTCGGGGTTCTTCTTCGGGGCGACGTTCGCCAAGAACTCGGGCAGGCTGATCGAGAGGTCGCCGGGGACCACGACTTCCGTCGTCACGATCTTGCTGAATTCGCTGTAGTCGATGTCGAAGTGAATGATCTTCGCCTTGGGCGCAAAGCCGCTGACCTTACCAGTCAGGCGGTCGTCCCACCGAATGCCGATACCGATAATCAGGTCGGCCTCCTGAACCGCCCGAGTACCCGTGTATTCGCCGTGCATGCCCATCATGCCCAGCGATCGCGAGTCGTTTCGGTCGACATTCCCGAGTCCAAGCAGAGTGGAGATAACGGGAAGGTCGCACTTCTCGGCGAGTTGGCGGAGGATTTCGGACGTATCCGACCAAATGACGCCGGCACCGGCGATGACGATCGGTCGCTCGGCTTCCTTCAGCAGGCGAGCCGCACGCTCGAACGACAGCGGATTGATGTCGGCCGCCGGTCGGTAGCCACGCCGTCCAACCTTGTCCGGGAACGGAGCATCGGTCGTCGCAATGAAGACGTCCTTGGGAATATCGACGAGCACCGGACCTTTGCGGCCGCTGTTCGCCAAATAGAACGCTTCCTCCAAAACCTGCGGGAGGTCGGAGACGTTCTGCACGAGGTAGTTGTGCTTCGTGATAGGAATCGTGATGCCCTGGATATCCGTTTCCTGAAAGGCGTCGGTACCGATCGCCCACGAATTCACGTTGCCGGTCAGGGCCACCATCGGAATGCTGTCCATCATCGCCGTTGCAATGCCGGTGACGAGGTTGGTAGCCCCTGGTCCGCTGGTCGCCAAACACACGCCAACCTTGCCGGTCGAACGCGCGTATCCATCCGCCATATGTGCCGCACATTGTTCGTGCCGAACGAGAACGTGCTTCACTTGCGGCCAATTTAACATTTCGTCGTAAAGGGGAAGCACGACTCCACCGGGATAGCCGAATAACGTATCGACTCCCTGGCGCACCAAGCTCTCCATGACGATCTTTGCTCCTGATCTCTGATTCATCATCTGTTCCTAGCCCCACGCTGGACTGGATTTCGACGTCATTGTCGAGCAACAAAAAAAGCCTTCCCGGATTCCGGGAAGGCTTCTCAAGTCTGGTTTTGAATCTTCCCGGTTTCTAGCACAAAATAATAAGGCCTAGAAGGAGGCTAATGACGACAAGACCTAGAAGGCTAATTTGCCCTGTTAGGATGCCGTTATTGGCCGTGCGAGAAGATCGCATTAAGTTATAGGTTAGCCGAAAAAAGTCCTTATTGCAACATTGCCAGGATTTTTTAACGTGTTTTTGCTTGCATCCGGCATTCCTACCGGGCCGTAACAAATAATGACAATATGAAATCGAAGGGCCTGCTTCCGGGCATTTTGATCCTTCTCGCTGCGTTTGCGCAGGCTCAGGATCCCGACCAGGTGTATCGCGACCTCAAGACGAGCACCTCGTTCGTCCACCCCTCGTTCAACGGGAAAGTGGACACCGCGAAGGTTCGCGCCGCCGCCGATCAGGTCAAGCCGTACGAACTGCGTCTGCTGGCGGTGCCCAAATTGGGCACCAAGTGGAACAAGAATGGACAAGAGCAGCGCGGTGCGTTTGCCAAATACGTGATGGACTCCAAGCTGGACCTTGGCAACAGGGGCATCATGATCGTCCTGACCGCCAAAGGACTTTCTGCCTACAACCAAAAGCTCTCCGCTTCCGAACTGTCTTCGCTGAGCACCACCGCCGCCCAGGAGTACCGAGATACTCGCGACATCAACATCGCCATTACTGATTTGGCAAAGTCCGTGAAGGCCAAAGCCGATTCGGTTAAGATGTTGTACTCAGGCCCGGGCCCGAATTCGTCGCCGATTCCCGACCCCGAGCCGTCGTCGGGAATCTCTCCGATTTTCGGCCTCGCCTGTTGCGCGGTACCCATTGCCTTCATCGTCGGTGCCGTCGTGCTCGGCAAGAAGGGAGCCATCGGACGGTCGCGAAGAGCCGCTGAAGACCGCAAGCGTATGGCCACCGACGCTCTTGCCTATATCGACTCGTACGATGGTTTGCTGTCGAAGGACGGACAGGACGCCGACGCCCTGAACCAGTACCGCACCCGCATGGGAGAGAACTACGATCAGGCTCTCTCGATGCTCCAACGCGCCAACACGACGCAGGAGTTCGACCAAGCCAACTACACCTTCCAAAGCGTCCTACAGGACTTCGAGAGTGCGAAAGAGCACCTCAATAATCTCACCGGCGGCTCGGGCGTCGCCTACACGATACCGCCCATCATCGACCAGCAGAAGGCGCCGCTCTTCGAGCCGGTCAAGGGCGTTTCCTACTTCTCCAGCCAGCCGTCCGACAATTTGGTGCCCATCGAGGTGAACTTCGGCGGCTCTCGCAAGACCGTCATGGTCACGCCCGAGGAGCGAGACGAACTGATGGCCGGGCGAATGCCGCAGATGCGCGGCACGTATAACCCGAACGGCCAATTCATGCCGTGGTATTCGGTGCCGGGCTACGACCCCTACCGCGACTACGGGTCCAACAACTTCATCTGGCAGATGATCGGGATCAGCGCCCTGTCGAATATGTTCATGCCCCACTACGGCTACGGCTGGGGCGGCGGCCTCTTCGGAGGCAGCGGATATTATGGTGGTGGCGGCAACACCTACGTCACCAACAACTATTACGAGAGCAACAATAACAACGGCGGATTTGGCGGAGGAGGAGGCGACTTCGGCGGCTCCGGCTTCGACTTTGGCAATAACAACAATAGCGGCGGAGGCGACTTCGGCGGAGGTGGGTTCGACTTCGGAGGGGGCGGCGGCGACTTTGGTGGCGGCGGCTTCGATTTCGGAGGCGGCGGTGACTCTGGCGGTGGTGGCGATTCTAGCAGCGATTTCTGAGCCGTGAGCCGTGAGCCGTGAGCCGTGAGCCGTGAGCCGTGAGCCGTGAGCCGTGAGCCGTGAGCCGTGAGCCGTGAGCCGTGAGCCGTGAGCCGTGAGCCGTGAGCCGTGAGCCGTGAGCCGTGAGCCGTGAGCC